>DATISV010000571.1:0-2657 GCA_035468505.1 Luteolibacter sp.
AAGCCACCCGCTTCAACGGCGTGAAATACGAATGCGGCCTCCACCTCGAATCCGGCAGCGCGGATTTCCAGATCTGAACGGGTATCTAACAGGTGCGGGCGTCTGAGTTCATGCTTTGGCATGCCCTTGCCATAGCGGGGGAAAAGATCGGCTAAAGCCTCAACTCAGGCGCTGCGAGAAGCTGTGCATGCCCATTTGGAGTGTTCCAGCCAGCGGGCGGAAAAATATCGGATTTCCGCGTAACAATCCCTCCGCTTTGTGGTAGGGGACTATCAACTCATGCCCGATCCCACCTTTTTCGCCACCACCCGCTGGACGATCATCCGCGACGCGGCGCACGGCGGGGACACGCTCGCAGTCGAGGCGCTCGGTTCGCTCGTCGTCACCTACTGGCAGCCGCTTTACCGCTACGCGCGGCGCAAGGGCAAGACACCCGAGGACGCCGAGGATCTGGTGCAGGGATTTCTCGCCCACATCATCGAGGCGCGGGCGCTGCAAAAAACGGATCCATCGAAAGGCCGCTTCCGTGCGTTCCTGCTGGCCTCGTTCCAGAACTGGATGATCAACGATTGGAAACAGGCATCCCGGGAGAAACGCGGCGGGGGCGCGGCGATGCTCTCGCTCGATTGGCAAAGCGCCGAAACCGGTCTCCAGCTCGAACCCGCCGACGAGCAGAGCCCGGACAAACTCTACGACCGCGAGTGGGCGCTCGCTTTGTTAGGAAAAGTCCTCGCCGACCTCGAAGTCACCTGCCGAGCTGAGGACGGTGCCACGCAGTTCGAGGCTCTGAAGCCCTGTCTAACAGCCGACTCGGCGCGCATCCCCTACGCCGACATCGCCCGCCAGCTCGACACCACCGAGGGCGCGGCACGCGTCGCCGTGCACCGTTTGCGCAAGCGCTACCGGCATCTCCTCACCGAGGAAATTTCGCGCACCCTCGCCTCGCCGGACGCGGTGGAGGAGGAAATGCGCTCGCTTTTCGCCGCCCTCGCAAATTGATCGAAAAAATTTGGTAACACTTTCCCACCTTCGTTTTTGAGGAAAGGAGACCCCCGAAAAACATGACCTATCCTCTTTCCACTTCCGCCTGGCCCGATTGCGGCGCGCCGCTGCCGCCGGAGCACTCGCTCTGCCCGGCCTGCCTGATGCGCCAGGCGCTGGCATCGCGGACACTCGCCCGCGACGGCGACAAAACTCCGCAACTCCCGCCACCCTCACCGGAGGAAATCGCCGACCGTTTTCCCGGCTACGAGATCCTCGAATGCCTCGGCCGCGGCGGCATGGGTGCGGTTTACAAGGCTCGGCAGAAATCGCTCAACCGCCTCGTCGCCATCAAGATCCTCGCCCCGGAGCGCGTCGGCGATGGCCGCTTCGCCGAACGCTTCACCATCGAGGCCGAGCTGTTGGCGAAGCTGGGCCATCCGCACATCGTCACCATCCACGACTTCGGCGAAACCGGCGGGCTGTTCTACCTGGTCATGGAGTTCATCGACGGCGTGAACCTGCGCGACCTGCTCCGCGATGGGAAACTCGAATCCCAACAGGCGCTCGCCATCGTCCCCCCGATCTGCGACGCGCTGCAATACGCCCACGACAAGGGCATCGTCCACCGCGACATCAAACCGGAAAACATCCTGCTCGACCGCGATGGCCGGGTGAAGATCGCGGATTTCGGCATCGCCTCGCTGGTCGGTGCCTCGGGTGAGAAATCCGGCACGCCGCCCTACATGGCTCCCGAGCAAAGCGGCGGCACCGTGGATCGCCGTGCGGACATCTACGCGCTCGGCGTGGTGCTCTACGAAATGCTCACCGGTGAGCGACCGGAGAAGAACCTGATGGCGCCATCGAGCAAGGTGCAGCTTGATGTAAAGATCGATGAGATTGTGCTGCGTGCTTTGGAGAAGGAACCGGAGCGCCGCTACCAGACCGCAAGGGAGTTCCGGACGATGGTGGAGACGATGGCGGCGACACCTCCAGAGCCAAAGCGGGATGAAACGAGGTTCGCCGGAGAACAACGACAAGAAGGCAGGGGACGTGTGCTTGTCGCGCAAATCGAGACTTGGGCCGCCCGATACGGTTGGCTGTCGGTGATCGCGATTGGATCGGGACTGCTGATCATTCTAGGTGCGATCGCCAACTTCCATTTCACCCTGGGTGTTGGCAAATCACCGATGATGATGGTCGGCTCGATTTTTGTGGCTGGAGGAATCATCGGTGCGGCAATCGGGAGCGGAAGGAATCGTTCGGGTGAAGCCGCCGATTCCGCCTATGGCGATCAAGAGGATTTCAGGAAGCAGAACAAACGGCCACGACCGTCAGCCACGTCCGCTGCAAATCCGCGGTTTTCCCGGCCTGCGATGGTGGGGGCGTGTTGGGCGTCGTTTGCCATTATTGCCTTGTTCCTTGCGAACATTAAGATCGGTCCGTCCAGCAGTCCTGGAACCGGTCGGGTATGGTGGCAATGGTTACTGGTTTTCACGGTGCTTCCCCTTGGGGTTACCGCACCGTTTGGCACAACGATACTCGGCTGGATCAGCATCGCTGGAATCCGCCGCTCTTCCGGCAAACTCTATGGCCTCGGACTGGCGGTGTTCGATGGATTGCTGTTCCCGTTGCTGATATTGGCTGGCCTCATCGGCTGGTTCTGGAACTGGGTG
>DATISV010000572.1:0-9149 GCA_035468505.1 Luteolibacter sp.
TGAGTTCCAAGCGCTGCTTGAGCGCGGTGTCGGGTTCCCAGAACAGCTTGAGCATCGGCTCGATGAGATTGAAACCGGTGTCATCCGAGCTGCCATCGATATCGCGATAGCCATCGGTGCTTTCGGCATGGAGTTCCAGCAGGTATCCGATGCGGCCGATTTCCGTTTCCTGAGCGTCACCGAACCATGAATGCAGGAACAAGGTGTTGTCGGTGCCGTAGGTGAAACGGGAATAAAACCGCGGATCACCCTCCTCCGGGAAGCGGGTGGACAGGTAGTTAACCACGCCGCCGGTGGTCTGCGGACCGTATTTCACCTGGCTCGATCCCTTGAGGAATTCGATGCCCGACATGCGGGCGGCCTTCGGAGCATAATAGGCGGCGGGTGCCGCGTAGGGCGCGGGGGCGGTGAGAATGCCGTCTTCCATCATCGTCACCTTGGTGCTCCGGTTGCCGTCCACGCCGCGCAGCGAGATGTTGGGGAAATTTCCGTAGCCATCCTCATCCCGGACGTAAACCCCGGGCACGCGGGCCGCGATCTGTGCAAGGTTGGTGTAACCGCGCTCGCGGAAGAATTCAGCCTCCTCATACGCGGCGGAACCCGGCAGTTCGAAAGCGGCTTCGCGGCTTCCCACCACAGTCATGGGTGTAAGCGTTTGCATCAAATCCTGAGCGGTCAGGCTCTGGGGCAGGGCGGCGATGGCGGCACCGCCGGCGAACATGGCGAATCGGTATGGTAGCTTCATTGAAGGACACTTGTCTTTATTGAGACTCAGTCGCAATTGGCGACGCGGGAGAAAAACCGATTCAGTCCATTCGGGTCAACCCGAAAATGGGAAAAATTTCTTCCGCTCAACGACAGATCTATCAAGCTAAGGAGAAGATAACCACGGATGTCACGGATTCACACGGATGGAGGAGGAGTTCGCCGGATGTCTCGGTATCGGAACGACATCCAGCGATCATCAGAACTCACAAGTGGAATTCGCCTGAATCGATCAAAATCCGTGCTCATCCGTGTCCATCCGTGGTTCAATTTGCGTCTGAATCGCAGTTTTCGATCCTTGGCTTGATCGCCCTAGCGCAACGATTTGTGCGGAACGGAAGCCCACCGGATTCAGCGCAGCGAAGCGGCGATGTCGTCGGCGAGGCGCGAGAGCAGCCGTGACTGCGCGGCGACGAGCGGCTGGTAGCCGTCGGCGGCGAGCGGTTCGCGATCGGTGAAGGTGCGGGAGGCGACGATGCGGCGTTCGGGCAGGGCGTAGGCGCGCCAGCCGGCTTCGATCACGGCATGGCCGTCGGCCGCACCGTGGAACTGGCGGATATCGAGTGTGACCTGATATCGCAGTCCGTCGTCGCCGCGCCACGGGTAGGTGCGGATGTTGCCGGTTTTGAGCCGGCGGCCGAGGTTGGTGGCGGTGACGCGGGCGATGGACGATGAGAGATCGCCGGCCCAGCGGTGGCTTTCGGCGATGCCGAGCTGGTTTTCGGCCTGGGCGATCACGAGGTTCGGGCGGTCGATGTATTCGGCCAGGGCCACGGGTCCCACGCCGATGCCGGTGCCGCCACCGGACGGAGCGGGGCCATCGCCGGTGAGCATGTAAAACGAACGTGCACCGGTGCCGCAGCCGGCGAGCAGCAGGCAGGCGAGGAGGAAAAATCGGAATCGGATCATGGCGAAAATCAGCGCGGGGCTTTGGGCAGCGGGTTGCCGGTGGAATCGCGGCCGAAGAGCAGCGAGTTGGGTTTTTCCTCGATGGTGGTGCTGGCCGCCTTGATCGAACGCAGCGAGGCGCGCAGTTCGTCGAGCGCGCGCAGCAGGTCGCCCTGCACGGCACCGTCCGGACCGAGGCTGGCGACGGATGTGCGGAGTTCGGCGATCGATTCGCGCAGGTCGGCCGGCAGCTCGCGGAACTCCGGGTTTTCCAGCGTCCCGCGGGCGGCGGCGGCGGCGGCTTCGAGTTCGTCGAGTGTAGTGCGGGCGGCCGCGATGGTGGTTTTCGCCTCGGCGGCGGCGGCGGCGATGTCGCCCACGGCCTGGTCGAGCGGCAGCGCGTTGAGTTTGTCGAGGATGGCGGTCAGTTTGGCTTCAAGTTGGGTGAAACCGGAGGAAACGGTGGGGAAAACGACGTGCTCGCCGTAGCGGCTCATTTTCGCCGGTTCGGCATCGGGATAGTAGTCGAGATCCACGAAGAGCGCGCCGGAAATCAGATTGCCGGTGCGCAGCGCGGCGCGCAACCCCTTGGCCACCTCGTCCTGGAAATAGTCGGAATCCGGCTTGGTCATCGCCTCGGCGGTCTCTGGCCGCACCAGCGCGGGATCCATCTCGATCAGCACGGGAATCCGCGGGTCGTCCGCCCCGGCGACGAGATCGAAGGAAATCTGCGCCACCCGGCCGATGGTGATGCCACGGAATTCGACCGGGGCTTTTTCGCCGAGGCCGCGCACCGACTGGTCGAAAAGCAGCAGAAACCGCAGAGTGGGATTGAACGCGGATTTGCGCGCGGCATCCTCGTTTTCGTAAAGCGTGAAGTTCGTGCCATCCGGAACCGGGTTGGCCATGTGATCCGGGCCGAGCATGCCGAATGAGACGCCGCCCGAGACCATCGCTTGCAACGATGGCGTGCGCAGGCTCACTCCGTCGGCACCCGCGGTGATATCGATGCCGCTGGAGATCCAGAAGCGCGCGCGTTCGTTGACCAAATCGCTGTATTCGCCGCCGATGAATGCGTTGTAGATGACGCGGGTGCCGTCCGCGGAGAGTTGGCGGCCCTCGATGCGGCCGACCTCGATGCCGCGGCAGTAAACCGGCGAGCCGACGGTGACCGAGCCGGCTTTTTCCGCAGTCAGCACGAGCCGTCGGCCGGGCACACTGCTGCTGGTGGCGGGCGGGGTTTCATCGCCGGTGAAACGGGTTTCGCGCGGCGCGTTTTCCGGACCGGGGTCCAGCTCGATGTAGGCCCCGGTGATGAGCGTGCCCACGCCGGACAATTCGGAGGCGGTGATGCGCGGCTTGACCACCCAGAACCGCGAGCCGCGGCGCAGCAGGTCCGTGTAGGCGTCGTCCAGTTCCAGATAAACGCTCACCGATTTCAGATCGTCAGCGAGCTTCACATCGCGCACCAGGCCGACGCGCACCGAGCGGCACCGGACCTCGGTCTTGCCGGCGGAAATGCCATCGGCCGTCTCGAAGCGCACTTTCGCCACCGGTCCTTGCGCGGCGAAATTCCGGTAGAGCAGCCAACCGCCGAGCAGCAGCGCGACGAGCGGGACCACCCAGACGATGTTCCAGCGCTGCGCCTTGCGCACCACGGGCGCGGCGACGGGTGATGGTTTCTTCTCGCTCAAGTGGTTGACGATTCGTGGGTGGTGGCGGGCGCTTCGGCGTCTTCGTCGAGCCGGTCCCAGAGCAGGCGGGGCTCGAAACGCATCGCCGCGAGCATGGTAAGCACGACCACGCCGGCGAATGCAAGCGCTCCCGGGCCGGGCTTCACGGTCACGTAGTTGCCGAGCTGCAGCACGGAAACGAGAATGCCGACCACGAAGATATCGATCATCGACCAGCGTCCCAGCAACTCGGTGATCCAGTAAATGCGGCCGAGTTTTTCCGGCGACGGATGCACCTTGCCGGTGGCCGCCAGGCAGAGCCAGGAGAGCGCGGCGATTTTCAGGAACGGAATCAGGATCGAGGCGGCGAAAATGACCAGGGCGATCGGATACGCGCCGCTCTGCCAGAATGTCACCATGCCGCCGACGATCGTGTTGTCGAGCACCACGCCGATTTCGGTGGTGCGCAGCACCGGCAGGATGTGCGACGGGATGTAAAGCGCCGCCGCCGCCAGCATCAGCGCCACGGTGCCCTCGATGCTGGCCGGCTTGCGCAGGTGCAGGCGCGAGCCGCAGCGCGGGCAATTTTCCAGCTTCTCCGGCGAAACCTTGCCGCAGGTGTGGCAGGCGGCGAGCCCTTGGTCCGAGGCTTTGACAAAGCGCCCGCTCATGACCGCGCCACCTCCAGGCGATCCCACAGTTCGTCGCGGTCGATGCCGGCCACCGCGCCGGCCATGCACAGCATCACTCCGGCAAACGACCAGAAGCCGATGCCGAAACTCACGTCAGCCACCTTCGCCAGCTTCAGCAAACTCACGATCACCCCCAGCAGGAACACCTCCACCATGTTCCATGGCTCGCTGCGGTACATCCACTTCGCGGCAAACTCCGCGCCCGGCGCCGCACGGCCGAACATCAGCGGCAGGCACACATAAATCATCCCGCCCGCCAGCACCACCGGGGTCACCATCGTGAAGAGAATCACCGACATCCCGAGGATCGGCGCGTTTTCATCGATCAACGCGGTGGCCGCGCCCGTCAGCGTGAGTTCGCGCCGCATCGCCGCCGCGTCCATGGTCAGGAACGGAAACACATGGCCCAGCGCCATCAGCAGCAGCGCCGCCAGCGAGAATGCCGAGGCGCGCGCCAGCGAGGCCGGACGGTTCTGATAGATCACCGCGCCGCAGCGCGCGCAACGCGCCGCCATCCCCTCCTCCACCGGCGCGGATTCGTGCAGCGTGTCGCAGAAATGGCACGCGGAATAGCGCGTCCCGCCGCGCGGCCGCGGCCATGGCAACATCGCCCGCCAGGTTCTGGAAAATCCCTTGATCATGCCACCGGCGTCGCCACCACGCGTTGTTCCAGCTTGCCGAGCCCCTCGACGCAGCACTCGACGAGATCCCCCGCCCGCAGCCAGCGCGGCGGCTCCATCCCCATCGCCACTCCGCCAGGCGTGCCGGTGGCGATCACATCGCCGGGCAGCAGCGTCATGAAGCGGCTGATATAACTCACCAACTGTCTCACCGAGAACATCATGTCTCCCGTCCAGCTGTTCTGCCTCAACTCGCCGTTGACCTTGCAGCAAAGCCGCAGCTTCTGCGGGTCGGAAATTTCATCGGCGGTCGTCAGCCACGGACCCATCGGCGCGAAGCTGTCCGCGCTCTTGCCCTTGGTCCACTGGCCGCCCATTTCCTTCTGAAATGCGCGCTCGGAAAAATCGCAGAACGTCGCATATCCCGCCACATGCTCGAGCGCCTCGGCCTCGTCCACATAACTGGCGGTGCGGCCGATCACCATCGCCAGCTCGACCTCGTAATCCAGCTTCATCGAGCCGCGCGGAATCAGCACGTCGTCATACGGACCGCTCCACGCGCTGGTCGCCTTCATGAACAGCGTCGGTTCGCTCGGTATCCCCTCGCCCAGTTCCTTGGCGTGATCGAGATAGTTTTTTCCCACGCAAACGAGCTTCGACGGACGGTCCACCGGCGGCCCGAGGCGCTCGTCCGGATCCACTTCCACGCCACCCGGGCAACCGTCCGCCACCCACTCGGCCAGCGCCTCCAGCCCGCCGCTGGCGAAAAACCCCTCGTCGTAATCGCGGAACTCGCCGCTCGCATCGATGCGGCGGCCGTCGTCCAACAACACCCCCGGCTCCTCGCGGCCGGCCTCGCCGAAACGGATCAGTTTCATGCGCCATGCATAGCCCATTTTCCAACCTTGCACAGGCCGGAAATCGGGAGTCCGCCAGGCATCTCCCGCATTCCCACCTCATTCGCATGCACGAAATGAGTGTCGGGCGTGAAGGCGGCGTCAGTGGCTGGCCCCGGGCGGCGGATTGGAATCCGCCAGTGGAACGATCTTCAGCGCCATCCTCGGCGCGGTGCCGGTCCATTTTTCGATGACCAGTCGCAGCTTGTCGGCATCCCAACGGACCCAAGGTGCCTGGCTGCGGTCACTTGCCGTGGCGGAGTGGACGACGCTCAATTGCTTGTCGCCGGGCTTCAAAGCCATCACCAGGCCATCGCCGATCTCCACCCGGAAGCCGGCGGGATAATAGCGGTCCGCCGAGATAAAAACTTCGGTGGCGCCCAGAGTGGCGTCCGGGCGTAGGTTTATCTCCAAGGTTTGCGCGTTGAAGTTGAACCCGAATCCCTCAAGACGCCCGGCCACGGCCAGCGGACGCGGGCGGGCCAGCGGATCGACCAGGTATTTCCGCTCCACCCGCCCCACCGGCCGGGTGTCGGAGAAAATCGCCCATGTGTATTTCGTCGATGTCTTCTTGTTTTCGAGCGGCGATCGCGAGCCGCAGAACCAGGCCTTGATTCCGCCTATGCCGCGCCGGTCGAGATCCCGGGCCGTCAGTTGATAAACCTTGGTGTAAAACGCCTGCCGTTTCGGATCGGAATCCACCGTCAGGGCGACCGACGGCCCCCATTCGCCCAACATCAGCGGCGCCTTCGAGAGCGCGGCCTCGCGCTCGTATCGGTCGAGCGTTTCCCTCATCCTGTCGATGTCCGTGGTGTACATGTGCGGCGCGTAAATGACCCGGTCGCGCCCCAGCGGTTCCGGCATCGGCGCGAATGGACCGACACCTTGCCCCTTGTGCCTGAACAACGGCTGATAGAGCGCCCACTTGTCCGGGCTGACCTCCTGCATGGCGTCCGTGAGACGGCGCAGGGTCGGCAGCAGATCCTCACGGACGCAGCGTTGCTCGCCGGGTTCCAGCCCGCGCTGCGGTTCGTTGAGCAGATCGTAGCCGAACACCGAGGGATCGTCCCGGTAACGGGTCCAGATTTTGCGCCACGCCTCCAGCAGCGCGTCCTGGCTGCCATCGGTGTTCTTCCACAGCGCGTCCCATTGCTCTGGGCCGAATCCCTTGATGCCGTAAACCACCAGCTTGAAGACCGTCCTGAGACCGGCCTCCCGGCCCATTCGGACCATGTCATCGATCTGCGCCGGGTAGGCTGGGTCCGGTTTGGTGCCCGGCCAACCGCCCAAGCGTCCGAGCGAGAGGCGGATCACCTGGAAATTGGCGCCCATGCGCACCATCCGCCGGTAGTCGTCCGGCGTGTAACTGATCCTCCCCTTGCGGTCCTCGGTGATCGCCACGAAACCTCCGGGAACCAGTTCGCGTCCATACTCATCCGGAATGAAGTGCGCGGCCGGTCCGGCGGGCGCGGTCAGCGGTGCCAGCAACCATGCGGCCAGCAGCAGTCTTCTGGATATCACGGTCATCGGGGAAAAAATCACTGGCGCGGATCCTAGACCGGCGGCCCGCGCTGCAAAGCCCATTGTTGGCGGCCATTCGGCCCGGCCGCCGCGTGTCGCGTCGCAAGGACGGGTTTTCCCGGCACGCCTCAGATCCGGCATTGCGGAATCCGAAAACGGCTTGGTAGGCTGCGGGATCGTCTGAAAACCCGAATGCCGCCGCCATGGAAAACACCCAGCTCCCCTCAGGGCTCACCGAAAGCGAGTTGCTGAGGCAATTGATGGATCATATCACCGACAACATTTACTTCATGGCGCGGTCCGCGTGGCTCACCCCCCCGTGCGCGGCGGGCGGGGCTTCTTCTTGTCCGGGGTGACGTCGCGCATGCCGCCGGCCGTGCCCTGTTGACGTTGTTTCTGGAGTTTCTGCATCTCCGCCTGTTTTTCGGCCATGCGCTGGACCCATGACTTGCCGGCTCCCTTGACGGGTTTGAGTTCCGGCTCGGGCACCTTGCTCATGAGCCAGGTCTGGCCGATGGAGAAGATGTTCTGGGTGGTCCAGTAAAGCGCCAGCGCGGAGGCGAAGTTATAGCAGAAGAAGAAGAAGATGAGCGGCATGAACAGGATGATGCGCTGTTGCAGCTTGTCGCCCGTCATCGGGGTCATCTTGATCTGCAGGAAACTGGTCCCGGCCATCACCACCGGCAACAGGTTGATGGGGATGCCGGCGAGGTGGCCCATGGTGTCCGGCTGCGAGAGGTCGTTCACCCACAGGAAGCCCTGGCCGCGGAGTTCCACGGCGTATTGGAGCATGCGGTAGAAGCCGAAGAAGATCGGAATCTGGATGAGCATCGGCAGGCAGCCGCCGAGCGGGTTGATGCCGAATTTCCGGTAAAGCCCCATCATCTCGGTGTTGAGCTTGTTGGGATCGTCCGGGTATTTCTCCTTCAGCTTGTCCATCTCCGGCTTGAGCTTGGCCATGCGCTTCATGGTGTGCGTGGACTTGGCGTGAAGCGGCCAGATGAAGATGCGCACGGTGATGGTGAGAAGGATGATGGCGAGCCCCCACGACCACTTGCTGGCGACGCTGTCGAGCAGGCTGTGATAGGTGTTGAGCAGCCAGTTGAGCGGGCGCGAGACGAACCAGAACCAGCCGTATTGCATCACGTCGCCCCAGCCCTCGCCCCAGTGGTTTTCCATCTTGCGCAGCAGGATGTTGTGCTTGGGACCGATAAAGACCTGATAACTGTAACTCTTCATCTCGGCGGGCTGGATTTCCCCGCCGGGGAAACGCAGTCCGGCGCGCACCGAGGTGACGGCGCTGCCGTCGGCGGGCAGCGAGACCTGATCCGACTTCGCCCACATGGTGGTGTTCTGCGGTTCGTCCGGCCGCAGCACGGTGGCGAAGAACTGGTTGGTGACGCCGGCGAACTCGATCACGTCGCCCGGCGCGCTGTTGACGATGGTCTGGGCACTGGAAAACCAGCCGCCCTTGAAGGTGCCGCCGTCGGTGAAATGAACGTCGCCGCCCTCGCGGTGGAAGAAGCCGGTCTGCTGCGGCCATTCCTTCTGATAGAGCGGCGCGGCCTCGCCCATGAACAGGCTCCAGTCGGCGAGTTCGAGCGCGGTGCCGGCGTCGTTTTCCACCTGCACGTCGAGGTCGATCAGGTAGGGCGCGCCGGGGTTGTCCTCCTGGTTGAGGGTGTAGGTTTTCTTGAAGATGAGGCCGGACGGGAGCTTGGCGATGTAAACCGCCTTGCGGCCCTCGACGGATTCGTCGGCCTTGTAGGTGTAGGGCACGTTCTGGAGCGTTCCTCCGTCGCTGCCGATAGTGCCGATCGGGCCGTTGCCGAAGCGGTTGGCGCGCACGCGGACGGTCTTGCTGCCCACTTCGAACTCGTTTTTGAACTCGGCGTATTTGATACCCCCGCCGATGTTGGTGAGGGTGCACTCGACGCGGTCGTTGGCGAGCACCACCAGCTCCTCCTCGGTGGACGGCGGCGGGGGTTCGACGGTGAGTTCCGCCTCGGTGGTCACCTCGGCGGCCTGCTCCTTGACGGCCTTGGTCTCGGCCAGTTTCTGCTCGCGCTTGAGCGCCTCGTTGCGGGCCTTCTG
>DATISV010000573.1:0-10642 GCA_035468505.1 Luteolibacter sp.
GGTGTCCACGGTGATCAGCCGCGTGTCGAGGTCCGGGATCATCTGCACCGGCACGCGCAGCGCCGCGGTGATGCCCAGCAACATGATCATCGCCGTCACCACCGTGAGCAGCGTGCCGCGCTTGAGACTGGCTTCCATCATGGGTCAGTGGCGGCAATGGTTCATTCCGCTACGACCGTCACCGGCCGGCCTTCAGTTAGATTTTCGTTGCCGCGGACCACAACACGGTCGCCCTCGTCGATTCCGGCGGTGATTTCGAGAAACCCGCCCAGGCGCCTGCCGATGGTGACCTCGCGGGATACGGCTTCCGCCTTGCCATCACGCTCGCGGACGATCCAGGCGCGAGTGGCACCGCCGGGTTCGCGGATGAGGGCGTCGCGCGGAATCTGCACCGCGTCCTCGTCCAGCCATTCGAAACGCGCGCGGGCGGACATTCCCGGGGCGGCGAGTGATTCCGGGTCGTCCACCTCCATGCGCACCAGGAACGAGCGGGTGATGGCGTCCTTGACCGGCACCACGGTCACGGACTTCACATCCAACGGCCGATCCGGATAGACATCGAGTATCACTTTCGCCGCGGGTTTGCGCGTCAGCACCGGATAGAGTTCCTGCGGGGCCTGCACGTCCATGCGCAGGGCGGTGGTTTCGACGAGTTCGAGGACGGGATCGCCGGTTTCCACCCACTCGCCTTGCTCGGCGTGCTTGGCGCGGATGACGCCGTCGAACGGCGCGATGAGGCGGTGGCGGTCGAGCAGCTCGCGTTGTTCTTTTTCAAGTGCGGTGGCGCGGCGGAGTTCGGCATCGGCCACACTCAGCGCGGTCTTGCGGCTCTCCGCCTCGGACTTGGCGAAGGCCCCGGTGCTGGCGAGCCGGCGCGCCTCTTCTTCGAGGCGCTGCGCATCGGCCAGTTGCAATTCCGCCTGCGCGCGCTCCGCGGTGATGCGGTCGAGCACGATTTTCGCGAGTTCGTCGTCGAGTTCCATGAGGACATCTCCGGACTTCACCTGATGGCCGGCGTCCACACGCATCAGGCGGATCAGGCCGGCGGCCCGGGTGGACAGGTTCGCCTCCCTGCGCGGGGTGATCGTCCCGGGAAGTTCGATGGTGCTGCGCGCCGGCGATTTCGCGGCCACGGCCACCACCACGGGTCTCGGCTCATCTCCGGATGCGGCGGTGACCAGCGCGAATGTCGCCATTCCGGCGGCAAGTCGGTGAAAAAACATGCGCCACCATTGGCCGGAAACCGGAAAACTCAAGTCCCGGAGCGGGATGGCCGCGCGGCCCGGTTGACAGGCCGCGGGCCACGGGCTTTGCTCGCCGCGATGTCGCCCGATTCCCAGCAGGACTTCGCTCTCGCATTCCTGAGCATCCTTTTCGAGGGCGCGCCGTTCATCCTGATGGGCACGCTGATCAGCGGATTCATCGATGTTTATCTGCCGGCGGGAATGATGGAGCGTTTCCTGCCGAAACGCCGCAATCTGGCCATCGTGGTGTCCGGGCTGATGGGTGCGGTGTTTCCGGTGTGCGAATGTGCGGTGGTGCCGGTGATCCGGCGGCTGGTGAAAAAAGGCCTGCCGGTTTCCTGCGGCATCACTTACATGCTGGCGGCTCCGATCGTGAACCCGATCACCGCGCTGAGCACGTGGAAGGCGTTTCAAGGCCAGGGCGCGGCGATGATGACCTGCTCGCGCATGTTGTTGGGTTTCCTGATCGCGGTGGCGGTGGGGCTGGTGGTTTCGCGGCTTTCCCTCGCCACGGTGCTCAAGGACAAAATCCTGCGCTCACTCGATGAGCCGGAAAAATCGCCCGATCACGACCACTGCGGTCACGATCACCATCACGATGAAGATGGCGGGTGCTGCGGCCATGAGGCGCACGATCACAAACATGAGGCGGATAGCAACGACCGGCTGGTGGCGGCGTTCCGCTCGGCGCAGAAGGACTTCGTGGATGTGGGTGTCTATTTCGCCATCGGTGTCTCGATCACCGCCTTGTTCAACACCGGCATCGCGCCGGGTGCCGCGTGGCTCGATACCCTGGCCGGCAACCAGGTGGCCGCGCCCGCCGCGCTGATGGCATTGGCGTTCATCCTGAGTCTTTGCAGCACCTCGGACGCCTTCATCGCCGCCACGCTCGACAAGTTCTCATGGGGCGCGAAGCTGGCGTTTCTCACCTACGGGCCGATGATGGATGTGAAACTGCTGTTTCTCTATCAGACGGTGATGCGCAAGCGTTTCATCGCCGTGCTGGCCATCTCCCTGTTCGTCGTGATCGGCTGCATATCGATTTTCTGGCAACATCTCATCCTGCAAGCCAAATGAATCCGCGCCTCCGCCGCATCCTGTTCTCGCTCGCGGTGCTCGGCTGGAGTGCCGCGCTGATCTACTTTTACGCCAGCGGCCGGATCACCAAGTATCTCGCGCCGGATTTCCGTCCGATCGCCTTCGCCGGCGGACTCGGACTGGCGGTGCTGGGAATGTTCAATCTGCTCACCGCGGGCCAGCGCGCCGGCTGCGGCCACGATCATGACCACGATGGAGATGACGCACACGATCACGAGGCGGGCGACATCCATCCGCTCGCGGCCTTCCTGCTGATGGTGCTTCCGATCGGACTTTCGGTGGCGTGGACCAAGGACGAATACTCCGCCGCCGCGCTCGCCCGCAAGGGATTGTATGACTCGCCCTCGGACATGGGGAATGCCTTCATGTCCACGGTGATGCCGCCGCTCACCCGCGAGATGATCGAGCAGGGCCACCGCAAGACCGCGGACGGATACTATCAGTTCAACCTGATGGAATTGTTCTTCGCCACCGGTGACCGCGAGATGCAATCGCTTATCGATGGCATGAAGGTTGAAACCGAGGGTCGCTGGATCGACGAGAAAACCCGCAACCCGAACGGCACACGCAAGCGCCTTTACCGATTGTTCATCACCTGTTGCGCCGCCGACAGCCGGGCCATTCCAATCGTGCTCGAATTCAACGGCCCGCCGCCGGAACTGCCGGAAAACGGCTGGGTCAAGGTGGCCGGCACGATGCGGTTCCCGATGGAGGAAGGCGTGCTGCAACCGGTGTTGGTCACCGACCGCGCCGAAACCGCCGAGCCGCCCTACGAGGAAAGTTTCCTGCGCCGGTGAAACACGGCACCATCGGCATTTTAACATTGCCCGGTGCGGATCGCTTGATACGCCGTGGCCATCGACAAGCCGCTATCCATCACCGGTCTGGGAGCCTTGTCCGCATCGGGCGGCGATGTGGCATCGCATTATCGCGCCGTGCTGGAAAAACACGCGCCCTTCCGGCCGCTCGGCGGTTTGCTTGGAAACGACAGCCCGCATGCGCAACGGCCGGCCGCTTGGATCGAAGATCGCTCTTTGCTTACCAACCGCAAGTGGAGCCCGGTGACGATGGCGGCCTTGCACGTCGCCCGCCAGGCGGTGACCGACGCCGGTTGGACGGCCGACGATTTAACTGACGCCGCACTGGTGGTCGGCACCAGCCGTGGCAATGCCGCAGGCTGGCTGGCGCCATGGCCGGGCAGGCGGCCGTTCAAACTGATGGCTGCCTCCAATACGATCCACAGTGAACCCGCCTCCGCCATCAGCATCGAACTCGGCATCACCGGCCCCAATCATGTGATCGCCAGCGGCTGTGCCGCCGGACTGGATGCCATCGGCATCGCCATGATGCTCGTCCGCTGTGGTGCGGCCCCGCGCGCGCTTGCGGTCGCGGTGGACCTGCCGCTGGTGCCCATGCTGTTGGACAGTTATGCCTCGTCCGGCATTCTATCGCGCCATACCAGGCTCGATCCCTACGCGCCGGAAACCAGCGGGTTCATTCCCGCCGAAGCTGCCGCCGCAATGACCATTGAGGCCACGGAAGGAAAACATCCGCGATTGGCCTGGCATGCCACCAACTCGGACGCCTGCGACCCGGTGGGAATCCCGCGCGATGGCGGGCGCACTCCGGAATTGTTCGCGAAATGCGGCGAATCGCCTCAAGCGGTGTGCCCTCACGCCACCGGCACGGCGGTGCAGGCGGCAGCCGATCCGGCGGCACTGCAACGGGCATTTCCCTCAGCCAGGCCGTCACTGCATCTGTTGAAACCATTTCTCGGTCATGCCATCGGCGCGAGCGGGATGATCGAAAGCGTGGTGCTCGCCACCTTTCTGCGCGACGGGATGCTGCCACCGAACATGCCCGGCTTGCATGTTCCTGACGGCTTTTCGCTGCCGGAATGCCCGACGCCCGCGCACGGTCCGCTCGCCAAGCTCGCCCATGGCATGGGAGGTCACAACTCACTCCTCATACTCATCGCATCATGAGCGGAAGCAGGCGGATTGTGATATCCATGGATGACCAGAAACTCGAGGTCATGGAAGGCACGGAGCCCGTTGCGGCTTTCGATGTGTCCACCTCCGAGAAGGGCATGGGCTTCGAAGAAGGCAGCTATCGCACACCCGCCGGGCGTTTCCGGATATGCGAAAAAATCGGCGACGGCGAACCGCCTGGCACCATTTTCAAGGCAAGGCGGCCGGTCGGCGTCTGGCGGCCCGGCGAACGCTGCGACGAGGACCTGGTGCTCACCCGCATCCTGCGACTGGACGGAATCGACCCGGACAACCGCAACACACTGCGGCGCTTCATTTATATTCATGGCACCAATGACGAAGAACGCATCGGCCGTCCGGCGGGGCACGGTTGTGTCAGGTTGCGCAACCTCGACATGATCGCGCTCCATGACATGATGAACGCGGGCGACCTGGTGGAAATACTGCCTCCAGCGGAGCCGGTTGATAGCTCGGCAATCGGCGCATCGGATCAAATGATAATTTCCCTTGCGGTGCACGGCGATTCCGTTATGCAATGCCCCGTCATGAGCACCAAAAAGAAAACAGCCCGCAAGAAGGCATCCACCGGCGTCCGATATTCCGACGATCTCAAGAAGCAGGTCGTCGATTTCGTCGAGACATATAACTCGAAGAACGGACGTGGCGGACAAAGCGCCGCAGCGAAGAAATTCAAGGTCACCCCGCTGACCATCGCAACCTGGCTCAAAGCCGCCGGCGCGAAAAAGCCCGGCCGCAAGACCGTCAAGAAAACCGCCAAGAAGGCCGCGAAAAAAGCCGCCGCCAAAGTCAAGAAGGCCGCCGGCCGCGCCACCAAGAAAGGCGTGCGCTACTCGGACGAGTTCAAGAAACAGGTCGTCGATTTCGTCAACAGCTACAACGCATCCAAGGGACGCGGCGGCCAGAACCAGGCTGCGAAGAAGTTCAAGGTTTCCGTCCTCACCGTTTCGTCATGGCTCAAGTCGGCCGGCGTGAAGGGTCCGGGTCGCAAATCGCTCGCCAAGAAAGCCACCAAGGTGGCACGCAAGGCGAAGAAGGCCGCCAAGAAGGCGAAGCGCGGCGCGCTCAACGAGCTGGAGGCCCTCAAAGCCGCCATCCGCAAGCTCCTCGATTGAGCCACACCGCCAACATCATATCAATTCATGGCCGCTCCGCGATGGAGCGGCCATTTTCATTTCCACTCGACCTGTGTGCGCATGTCCATCCAGCGCATCGTCTCGCCCCCGAACACGAAGCGGCCATGAAAGCCGGTTTCCGAAAGCAGCAATGGCATCCAATGGCGGTCGTCCTCCCACATGCGGTGATAGGGAATCTCATCGGTTCCGCACCACAGCGGCACCGCCTCGTCGGTCTCGGTCGGTTCGCCTTCATGGTCGTCGGCCCGATAAACATGGCAAAGGATGTCCGGGCAGTCCGACATGTTGAACCACAGCTCGCCGATCTTGCGCGGGTTGAGCGGAGTGATGAGCAGTTCCTCGCGGGTCTCGCGGATCACGGCTTCGAGCGCGGTTTCGCCGGGATCGATCTTGCCGCCAGGACCGTTGATCTTGCCCGCGCCGAGGCCGCGCTTTTTCTCGATCAGCAGGATGCGGCCGTCCTTCACGATGAACATGAGCGTGGCATGCATCCCGGCCTGCCAGGTGTTCCAATCGATGGGTGAAAGCGGCATGGTGGAATCGTGTGATGTCATTGGTCCGCTTCGGGATCATACATCCCGCCGTAACCGGGACGGTATAGGCGCAGCGCGGGGAAAATCGCCGCCATCGCGGTGAAATGTTTGTCCACCGCGTAAACGCTGCATTGGTTCTCCATCGCGATGGAGGCGATGAGCACGTCGTTCCATGGCGCGGTGCAGCCGCGCGATTTCAGGATGGAGAAATTCGTCGCGGCCTTGCGCCAGATCTTCTGATCGTTGCGGATGTAGGGGAGGATGTTGCACCACGCTTGCAAACGCTCGCGCTCGTCCGGGCGGGCTCCGCCGAGGAACTCCATCTCCACCGGACCGCAGAGCGCGGCTTGGAATTCATCGAGCAGTCCCCGCACGGCGAGTTTCACTGCGGCGTCGCCCTTGAGGCGGTGCATTTCGATCCAAGCGCTCGTATCGACAATGACCATGGGATATCAGCGGTCGAAATCCTCGATCTCCTCGTTGGTCAGCGGATAGTCGCCGAACTCGCCTTCCATCAACTTGCGGCCGAACTCGCGGGCCATCTGGCGGCGGATGTATTCCTTCGCCGCCTTGACCACAGCCGGGCCCTTCTTCCGCTCGCCGGTGATGCGCATGGCGTCCTGCAAGACGTCGTCTTCGATGTCGATGGTGATTTTCATGCAGGCATTCTCCCTGAAAAGTAATACTCCGCAAGAAAAATTATCCTATTTTTCCATTTTCAGGAGTTCTGCGCATAATTTTCCACACTGTCGCAGGTGCAGACGAGGTTGCGGTCGCCGTGGACGTTGTCGATGCGGCCAATGGCCGGCCAGAACTTGTGCTGTCGGAGGTAGGGCAGCGGGTAGGCGGCCTGCTCGCGGGAGTAGGCGTGCGGCCAGTCGTTGGCGCAGATGGTCTCGGCGGGATGCGGCGCGTGTTTGAGCGGGTTGTCGTTGGCGTCCAGTTCGCCGCGGGTGATCGCCATGATTTCGCCGTGGATGGCGATCATCGCGTCGCAGAAGCGATCGAGTTCCGCCTTCGATTCCGACTCGGTGGGTTCGATCATCAGCGTGCCGCCGACCGGCCAGCTCATGGTGGGCGCGTGGAAACCGTAGTCCATGAGGCGCTTTGCCACGTCCTCCACGGTGACACCGCTTTGCTCGCTGAGCGGACGGACGTCGATGATGCACTCGTGCGCGACCAGCCCGTCGCGTCCGGTGTAGAGGATCGGATAGAACGGGGCGAGGCGGCGTGCCATGTAGTTGGCATTGAGGATGGCGAGCTCGGTGGCTTCCTTGAGTCCTGCCGGTCCCATCATCGCGATATACATCCATGAGATGGTGTTGATGGAAGCGCTGCCCCATGGTGCCGAGCAAACGGCACCGGAAGGATTGGCCAGTTCGCGGTGGCCGGGGAGGAACGGCACGAGTTGTTCCGCCACACCGATCGGGCCCACGCCGGGACCGCCGCCGCCGTGCGGGATGCAGAAGGTTTTATGAAGATTGAGGTGGCAAACATCCGCGCCGATCAAGCCGGGCGAGGTGAGGCCGACCTGCGCGTTCATGTTCGCGCCGTCCATGTAAACCTGGCCGCCGCGTTCGTGGATGATCTTGCAGATATCTTTGATGGTTTCCTCGAACACGCCGTGGGTGGACGGATAGGTCACCATCAACGCGGCAAGGTTCGCGGCATGCTCGTCGGCACGCGCGGTGAGGTCGGCGACGTCGATGTTGCCCGAGTCATCGCATTTCACGCCCACCACTTTCATGCCGCACATCACGGCGGACGCGGGGTTGGTGCCGTGCGCGGAAACGGGAATGAGGCAGACGTTGCGGTGGGCATCGCCGCGAGAAAGATGATAACCGCGGATGGCGAGCAGGCCGGCGTATTCACCCTGCGAACCGGCGTTCGGTTGGAGCGAGACCGCGGCGAAACCGGTCACTTTGGCCAGCCATGTTTCCAACTCGCCAAGCATCTCTCGATAGCCCGCGCTTTGGTCGGCGGGCACGAAGGGATGCAGCGAGGAAACCTCCGGCCAGCTCAACGGCACCATTTCCGATGTCGCGTTGAGTTTCATCGTGCAGGAACCGAGCGCGATCATCGATTCGTTGAGCGCGAGGTCTTTCGATTCGAGGCGCTTGATGTAGCGCAGCATCTCGGTTTCCGAGTGATGGCTGTTGAAAACCTTTTGCGTGAGGAAATCAGAGTCGCGGGACAAAGCGGCATCCCAAGTGTCGGTTCCTTCGTTTCCGAAATCGATTTCGCTGACACCGAAGACACCGGCGATGGAGTAAAGATCGCCGTCCTCCGTGGTTTCATCCAGCGAGATGCCGACGATGTCATCGTTCACCTGGCGGAGGTTCACGCCGTTCATGGTGGCCGCGCTGCAGGTTTCGGCGGCTTCTCCCGGAACGCGGACGAAGAGCGTGTCGAAGAACGATTCGTTCATCACTTCGACGCCATTCGACTTGAGGGCGGCGGCGAGCGCGCGCGTCCTGCGGTTAACTTCGCGGGCGATGTGTTTGAGTCCTTCCGGTCCGTGATAAACGGCATACATCGACGCCATGACAGCTAACAGAACCTGCGCGGTGCAGATGTTGGAAGTCGCCTTGTCGCGGCGGATGTGTTGCTCGCGGGTCTGGAGGGAAAGGCGGAAACCCGGCTTGCCGCGCGAGTCCACCGAGACACCGATCAAGCGGCCGGGCATCTTGCGTTTGAGCGCGTCCTTGCAGGCCATGAAGGCCGCGTGCGGGCCGCCGAATCCCATCGGCACTCCGAATCGCTGGCTGGAACCGACACAGATGTCCGCGCCGAATTCGCCCGGGGCTTTCAACAGCGTCAGCGCCAACAGGTCCGCCGCCACGATGGTCACGGCATTGGCCGCGTGCGCTTTTTCAAAGAAGCCCGCGTAGTCATACACCGAACCGCAGGTCGCCGGATATTGCACGATCACCGCGAAGAGGCCTTCGCATGAGACGGGATCGAAGGTTTTCCAATCGCCAACCTTCACCTCGATCCCCAGCGGCTCGGCGCGGGTGACGACCACGTCGATCGTCTGCGGGTGGCAGGAGTCGGCCATGAAAATCACCTTCCCCTTCGGCGCGCCGGCGAGTGCCAGACTCATCGCCTCGGCGGCGGCGGTGCCTTCGTCGAGCAACGACGCGTTGGCCACGTCGAGACCGGTGAGTTCGGTGATCATCGTCTGGAAATTGAGCAGCGCCTCGAGACGGCCCTGGGCGATCTCCGCCTGATAGGGCGTGTAGGCGGTGTACCAACCGGGGTTTTCCAGAATGTTGCGCTGGATCACGCCCGGCGTGTGGGTGCCGTGGTATCCTTGGCCGATGAACGACTTGAGCACCCGGTTTTTGCCCATGATGGATTGCAACCGGGCGAGCGCCTGCCGCTCGGTGAACGGAGCGGGCAGATCGAGCGCACCCTCCATCCGGATGCCTGCCGGCACCGCAGCGTGGATCAGGCTTTCCAAGGGTTCGAAACCGGTTTGTTGCAGCATCGATTCGCGGTCGGAACCGATGGATCCCAAGTGGCGGCGGCGGAATGCGGTGAAGTCGGACATGGATGTGGCGTGATGATCCGCGGTCGAATTTCGCGGCTGCCCCTCCATAGTGGAAAATGCCCGCCGCGCAACCCCCGGCCGACGGTTTGAATGCAATTTCCGTCCCTCAATCCGCAGCGGGAGCGGACGGGACCTTGAGTTCCTTGCGCAGGCGTTTGCTTTCGCCCGCCGCCTTCTCCTGCAAGCGCCGGCGCTCCGCGGTCAGACATTGCCACAAATCCGGCACGAAGCGGTCGGTGAAACCATGTTCGTCGAGCCAGATACCGAGCGTCGCGAGGTCGTTCTCGTCGCCGAGCCAATCGGCGAGGCGCGCCGGGAGCGAGGCGTCGTCGGGCTGTGCGTCCGGCAGGAAACCGTGCGCGCCGAGCCATGCCTTCAGTGCTTTGCGGGCCTCGTGAAAATCCTCCTCGCGGCCGTGTTTTAGATCGCGAAAACGCTTGCGCAACTTGCCCCGCAACTTGTCGCGTCCCTCCTGGCAGCGCCCGGCGAGCGAGCCTTCCGGCAAGGTGAGCAACTCGGCACATGCGGCGTCAACCCGCGCAACGCACCAATCGATCGCCTCCGGCGGCGGCCGTCGCGCGGCGGAGTGCGTCTGTTGTTCCAGCAAACCCGCGATGGCGGTGCAGGCCGACGGTTCGCCGACCCAGCCGAGTTTGTTCCAGGTGTTGAAGCGCGAGACCGCATCGCGGGGCGCGGCGAGCAGGCGGCCGATCGCCTGGATCTGGCTGGCGGCGGATTTATCCAATCCGAAGAGCCCGAAGCCACCCCGCAGCGACTTCCCGAGCTTGCGGATGGCGTGGATTTCCTCGGCCACCCGGCCTTTGGAATCGAGCAGACCGTGCAACATGCGCTTCATTTCGTCGCAGTCGTGCAACAATTTCTCGCGGGCAGATTGCGCCGCAGCACCATCCGGCGGGGACATGGGGACATCTCACTCAGGGAATTGCCGCTTTGTCAGTGGCAATTTTGTGACAATTCCCGGGAGGCCGGGATCAATCGCCCGCATTGCCCTTTTCCACCGAGCGGTCGCGGAAGCAGAGCGCGAAGATCACCGCAATGACGGCTGCCA
>DATISV010000574.1:0-1946 GCA_035468505.1 Luteolibacter sp.
CAAGGCTCGCCCACCGGACGCACCGTGCTGATGTCACCCGTGATGGTCGCCGCCGCCGCCATCAATGGCTGCATCTCGGATGCGCGGGAGCTGTTCCACATTGAGAAGGCGGCAGCGGTGGCTTAACTTCATCGCCATGAAAGCACGAATCACCTACTGGCGGGATAAAGACGGGAAGTTTCTCGGCTTCCTCAACGACTATCCCGATCACTGGACCCAGGGTGAATATCTTGAGGATCTCCGCGAACACCTGCGCGACCTTCATCAGATGTTTTCGGCCGAAAGCATCCCGGGCATCCGGTCGAAGTCATGAGCACCTCCGCCCACAAACTGCCGATCACCGCCGCAGAGTATCTCGAAGGAGAACTCCGCTCGGAGACGCGTCATGAGTTTGTGGACGGGCGCGTCTATGCGATGTCCGGCGCAAGTCGCAGGCACAATGAAATCTGCGGGGACATCTATAGCGCGCTCAAATCACACCTGCGTGGCGGTCCCTGCCGCACCTACATCGAGGCGGTGAAGGTTCAAATCGCCGATGATTTGGGCGAAGCTTATTATTATCCCGACGTGTTCGTCGCCTGCGAGCCCGGCGATGACGACTCGCATGTCGTCCACAATCCCAAGCTCATCATCGAGGTGTTGTCGGAATCCACCTCGCGCATCGACCGCTCCGACAAGCTGACCAACTACAAGCGCATCCCCACCGTCGAGGAGATCGTCCTGATCGAGCAGGACTGGCCGGAAATCCTGGTGTTCCGCCGTTCCGAACGCTGGAAACGGAATTTATATACCCAGTTCGAGACCATCATCCGCCTCGAATCCGTCGGCTACTCGGCACCGCTCGCCACCTTTTATCAATCCAACCCGTTTCCACCGGACGTCCAGCGTCCGTGGTATCACCTCAACCGCATCGAGGATTGATGACGATCCAACCCGCCATTCGCCTCCTGCGCTCGATCGCGATCATCGCTCCGATGATTTTCACCGCTGCGGCGGATCAAGCCGCGCCGCCGGACAAGCCGCTGCTCTGGAAAATCGAGGGGCACTCGGTGGAAAAACCATCCTGGTTGTTCGGCACCATCCACCTCACCACACCCCGGATCGAAAAACTCCATCCGGCGGTGGAGCAGGCGCTCGAAACATCCGACACCCTGGCCACCGAGCTGTCGTTCGATCCGATGAAACAAATGGCCGGTGCCATGCTCATGATGCGCGGCGACGGCTCGACGCTCACCGAATCGATCGGCGCGGACTTGCAAGCGAAACTCGAGGAAAGAATCCAGGCGATCAATCCCGCGCTCGGTGCGGCGGTATTCGAGCCGATGAAGACCTGGGCCGTAGCCATGGCCGTGGTCATGCTTCCCTATCAGCTCGAGGGCGGCAAGGCGCTCGACCAGATCCTGTGGCAGCGCGCGACCGATGCCGGGAAGGAAACCCTCGGACTCGAGCGAATGAAGGACCAGGTGGCCGCCTTCGAAGTGCTCGACGAGGAGGAACAGACGATCTACCTGCGCGCCACCCTGGAGAACTTCGACGACAACGACCGCCTACTGAAGGAAATGATCGCCGAATACGAGGCGGGCGACGCCGAAGCCATCGACCGCATCACCACCCAATCCATCGAGCGCTTCGCCGGTGGCGAGCGCGAGAAGGCGATCGGCGACAAACTGCTCAAAAGCCTCATCACCGACCGCGACCGCACCATGGCGGAGAGTATCGACGCGATGCTCCGCGAGGATCCCGCCAAAAGCCGCTTCATCGCCGTCGGGGCGGGGCATCTCGTCGCCGAAAACAGCATCCGCAAACACCTCGAAGACAAGGGTTGGAAAATTTCACGGATCAACGAATAACCGAAACAACGTCAACCCCCGCGTTCTCACGAACGCGCCTACGCACAAGCACCACACTGCCACTCGAACCCGTCAAGCAAGTCACCGGCCGCGCCG
>DATISV010000575.1:0-2447 GCA_035468505.1 Luteolibacter sp.
GGGGCGATGTAGAGCAGTTTGATTTCGCCTCGGTCGAGCTGTTGATATAAATCGCGGAGATCGTCCGTGTTTAGTGTGGAATCGAGCCGCGCGGCCGGGATGTTGCGCGCGTTCAGGACATCCACCTGGTCTTTCATCAACGCGATGAGCGGCGAGACAACCAACGTGAGGCCGTCCAGCAACAAGGCCGGACGTTGATAACACAGTGACTTTCCGCCGCCGGTGGGAAACACGGCCAGTGCCGGACGGCCATCGAGCAAGGCTCGGATCACCGGCTCCTGGCCGTCGCGGAAGGCGTCGTGGCGGAAAACGTCGCGCAGTGTCTCTCTCATCGGGAATCCCATCGTCGGATGTCACCCGGGAATGCGGGTGCCGTCAGGGATGATGAAGGCATTGATGCGGCATGTCCCACCCTTTTCCAAATAAACCTGCGATTTTGAGAGTCCGTGGGATTCGGCGAGGACGAAACCCCGGATCGCCACGCGTGGTCGTTTCACCTCACGGGGGCAGGTTCGTATGGCGCAAGCTCAAGGCGCATCCAACCTAAATGATCTGACCCCACCGGGGGGCTAGCAGACCTCACGAAAAAACCTTGTGCCCCGAGGCATTAGTGAATTGGATCCATTCTATCGATGATAAATCGAATGAAATCATGAAAACAAAAAGTCCCCCCTTCAACACTTACTGGACCGCTGCCGCTGTGGCACAGACCAGATTCGCCCTCGCTTGAGTCGCCGAAACCAATTTCTTCGAATGCGCGGTGGCGCCCTGATCAACAGGCTTCCACCGTCCTCATCCCCCACCAACAACAAGCATGACCTCAACACCTGCAAACAATGCAAGAAGCGCATGGGCGATCGCCGCGCTTGCACTTGCCACCCTCGCCCCCGCCGGGGCGCAACTCGCCTGCCAAGTCGGCGTGCTCGATCTCGGCGCCAACGGCGGCATCAACCCCGCCACCGGCGCGGCATGGGCGGCAGGAGACACCTATCGGCTCGTCTTCGTTACCAGCGCGGATACCGCGTGCGACTCGACTGACATCACCACATACAACGGCTTCGTGCAGGGATTGGCGGCCGCGAGCACATCCTACCCG
Organism: Luteolibacter sp.; assembly: GCA_035468505.1. GTDB lineage: Bacteria > Verrucomicrobiota > Verrucomicrobiia > Verrucomicrobiales > Akkermansiaceae > Luteolibacter. Next base: position 1,097 of record DATISV010000575.1, read on the forward strand.
AAGCTTGGCAACGGACTCTGGAAAGTCGCCGGCTCGACCTCTACAGTCGATGCGAGGGACAATACCAAAACGAATCCGTCCGTGGATGGCGTCGGTGAAACCGTTTTCCGGATGGATGGCACCTTTGTAATTGCCATCAACCATGCGGACTTGTGGGATGGAATCAATTCCAGTCATGTGACCGGCGAGAATTATCTCGCGGTTCATCTTGATGAAAATGGGAACGAAAGACTCAGCGAGCGTGTCCGCACCGGCAGCGGCGCAAACGGCACGGCCGCCGGAGACGGCAGGGTGCTTGGCGGTTCGGGAGAAACCCCGCCCAGAGTGGCAACCGGAAGAAACTTTGCTCCTGACTTCTATGGTTCCTATAACCCTGCCGGGTGGATGCAAGATTGGAGCGAGGAGGCCGCTTCTGCGGGTCCGGTCTATGCGATTTCAGGGGTCCTGACCGTGGTGGATACCAGCGACACCACCGCGCCAACTCTCGTTTCCATTGCCGATGACACGATTGATGGAACGGTCAACGTGCCGGACGAGGTGATTTACACCGTGACCTTTGACAAGCCCATGGGCGCGGGCACGGTGGACGTCACCGATTTTGAGAACGATCCGGCCCTGAGCACTTCGGTCACGATCAAAAGCGTCGAGCCGACCGCGAATCCAGCCGTGTTTCAAGTCACCGTGGGAACCACCGTCGGAGGGGAGCTGAAGCTGCGGATCAAGGCCGGAGCGTTGCTGGCGGATGTCGTCGGCAATCCCATCGACACGACCTCGGCCCTGCCCGACGACGCCACCATCACGATCATTGCGGATGCCAATCCGCCCACTCTTGTCTCCATCAGCGACAATGTGTCAGGCGGTCCAATCGTCGCCACCAAATGGTCCACCCCGATCTATACGATAACTTTCGACAAGGCCATCAACCCCGCCACCCTCGGCACCGATGACTTCGAGAACGGCTCATCCGCGCCGTTGACGATCCACAGTGCGAGCCCCACGGGGAACCCTGCTGTCTTCCAGGTGGTCGTCACCACCTCCGGCCCCGGGGAACTCATTCTGCAAATCAAGGCGGGAGCGGACATCAGAGACCTCGCCGGCAATCCACTCGACACCGGCTCGGCGCTTCCGGACGACACCGTGATTACGGTGAATCCAGCACCGGAGTTGGCCGGGGAACTCGGGGATTTCGATGTCGTCAATGCGAACGGCGGCATCAACCCCGCCACCGGTGTGGCATGGGCGGCCGGCGATACCTACCGCCTTGTTTTTGTTACCAGCGCGGATACCGCGTGCGACTCGACGGACATCGGCACATACAACGCGTTCGTGCAAGGTCTTGCGGATGCGGCTG
>DATISV010000576.1:0-1661 GCA_035468505.1 Luteolibacter sp.
GGTTCCGGCAAATGACGGCCCCGTCCATCACGCCATGATCGCACCATGGGTGCCGGCCGGCGTGATCGCACTGATGTCGGTCACTCTCTTCGTGCTGGATGACGTTTCGATGATCCTGTGGCCCGCGATCCTGGTCGCCAACCTGCTGGCCATCATCGCCTGCGCTCGCCACGGCGTGGTGCTGCCGGTGCTGACCGCGCTCACCTTCACCCTCGTCACCGCCGTCGTCTGGCTGTTCCACATGCCGCCGGTCAGCTCCGCCATCAACGCGCTGCTGGGCGTGGTCATCTCCTTCGCCCTCTTCTTCACCGGCGCGGGCGTATGGCTGGCGCGGACTTTGCTGAAACAAGGCATCAATGCCGTCCAGGACCCGGCGAAACTCATCCCGCTCGCCGCCGCCGCAATGCCGTTCCTGCTGCTGATCCTGATGATCCTGCAAATTCCAGTGACTGATCCGACGCCGGTATTCGCCACCGGGCTGGCCCTCGCCGCCCTGCTCACCGGTGTGGCGTTGCTGGGCAAATCGCCATGGCTGCAACCCGCCGCTCCGGCCCTCTGTTTCGTCATGCAGATCGTCTGGCACGGAACCCGCTTCGATCCCGCCCAGCCTCACACCGCGCTGGCATGGTATCTCGGGTTTTATCTCATCTTCACCGCGGTTCCCTTCGTTTTCCGCAAGGCATGCTCGGCATCAGCCGCACCATGGATCGCCAGCGCGCTGTGCGGCGTGGGACAGTTCCTACTGGTGCATGACTTGATCAAACGCGCGTTCCCCAACGACCTGATGGGCCTCGTTCCCGCCGCGTTCGCCGTGCCCGCGCTCGCGCTGTTGGGAATCGAGTGGCGGCGGGCACATGAAATGGACGACCTGACGATATCCCGCCTCGCCTGGTTCGGCGGCGTGGCGCTGCTGTTCATCACGCTCATTTTCCCGATCCAACTCGACCGCCAGTGGCTCACCGTGGCCTGGGCTCTTGAGGGTATGGCGCTCATTTGGCTGTTCCGCCACGTGCCGCACAAGGGACTGGTTTTCACCGGCATCGGCTTGCTCGCCACCTCCTTCGTGCGGCTTGCCATCAATCCCGCCGTGTTCACCGAATACGAACGCGGCGGCTCCGCCATCCTCAACTGGCAATTGTATGTCTATGGCATCGCCGCCGCCGCGCACCTCATCGCCGCGCGCTGGCTTCCGCAGGCATTGGAAGGCATCGGCACCCGCGACATCCGCATCGCCCGCGGGACCTTGTATGTTTTGGGCGGCGTCCTGCTGTTCCTGCTGCTCAACATCCAGATCGCCGATTTCTTCACCGCTCCCGGCGAAACCTTCATCACCTTCGAGTTCACCGGCAACTTCGCCCGCGACATGACCTACACCATCGGCTGGGCGCTGTTCGCACGGGCCACACTGGTCACCGGCATCGCCACCCGCACCAGGGGCCCGCGCTACGCGGCCATCGGCCTGCTCGCCGCCACACTCCTCAAACTCTTCCTCCACGACCTCGCCAACATCGAAAACATCTACCGCATCGCCGCCCTGCTCTGCACCGGCGTCATCGCCTTCATCGCCTCGTTTCTCTATCAGAAATTCGTGCCGGGGGAGAATGGCAAAGACGATCGATCGCACGGGCATTCGTGAAAATCCGCATGATCCGTGTTGTGCG
>DATISV010000577.1:0-5574 GCA_035468505.1 Luteolibacter sp.
GGGAAAAATATCGAATTCACCGGGCAGTCATCCGGCGCGCCGTTCTGTGGAATTTGCAAACAACCCTAACCATGCCGGCAGCTACCCGCGCATCCGCAACACTTTCGCCGGGACCCCGCCCACGATCGCATTCGCCGGCACGTCGTCGATCACCAGTGCCCGTGCCGCCACCACCGCGCCGTCACCGATCGTCACTCCGCCCAGCACCGTGACCCCGTGGCCGATCCACACGTTGTCGCCGATCACGATCGGGCCGCGGGTCTCGTTCGGTTGTTCACGATAATGAATCCCCGCGGCGGTGCCATGGTTGAAATTATAGAATGCGCACTCACTGGCGATGCCGGTATTCACGCCGATCCGGATGTCGGCAAGACAAGCCATCAGATAGCAGTTGAGGTGGATCCTCGTGTCGTCACCAATGATCACCCGGCCACCCTCGTAGGTCTGCAAGCGGATGTTGCCGTGTAACAGCACCCGGTCGCCCAACTCGACATCTCCTCCGTCATTGCTGCGGCGTATGTAACACCCGTCGCCGATATATGCGTTCCTGCCCATTCGCAGCCCGGGGTGGCCGATTGCCGCGCTCGCCGCGATGAATCCGCGGGGATGGAGGTTCGCCAATTCGGCGCGCCCGTAATACGGCATCCTGCCGCGGCTCGCCATCCATGCCGCAAGCCGACCGAAGCCCGAAGGTCCGTTGCGGCGGGCCCATTCGCGCCCCCACAGGGTGGCAATGCGATTGTTGATCCCCAGGCCGAGCCTCATTTTTCCGCCGGTTGATTATACGATCGCGATGCTTCCCGCGCCGACCCGTTGCCCGTGCGGTTGGTCGATGTGGATTTCACAACTGTGCCTGACCAGTGCCCCGGTGTCCGACCAGTCCTGCAGCGGCCTCACCCGCCCGGTGCCAAAGAAGTCGCCGTCGGTCACTTCCATCTGGTACGCCCCGAACAGCACGTCCGCATCCTCGTTTTCATGCTGAATCAGCACACCCACGGTGTAACTTCCGCCGGGGAGCGGCAATTCATCGATCCTGAAATCGATGAATCCCTCCCCGCACAACGTGACCGGTTCGCGCCGCACCAGCGAGGTGGAGAACATGCACACCACGCGGTCGCTGCGCCTCAGCACCAGCACCACCGTGCAGTTGGCAAATTTTCCGCCGTCCCGGCACTGGAAGTGGTGGCGCAATTTGACCGGACTGCCGCTGATCGCTTCCTCGAGTGGCTGGTCATCCATGCCAAGCAACTCGACGCCGGTGGTGATGATTTCCCCGGTGCCACCGCGGTCCGTCCGCTCGGCAGGGGGGATATGCGCCTTCTCCGAGACGGCGGCGAGATAGTTCTGGACCACTTCCTCGACCGCGCCGTTGGCCACCAGTTGTCCATCGCGCAGCATGACGGCGCGGCTGCAGAGAGCGGAGACCGTCGCCATGTTGTGACTCACAAACAACACGGTGCGGCCGCCCTTCGCCACCTCGCCCATTTTGCCCAGGCACTTGCTCTGGAAGGCGGCGTCACCCACCGCCAGCACCTCGTCGATGATCAGGATCTCGGGTTCGAGGTGCGCGGCCACCGCAAACGCCAACCGCACGTACATTCCGCTCGAATACCGCTTCACCGGCGTGTCGAGGAATTTCTCGATGTCCGCGAAGGCCACGATCTCGTCGAACTTGCGCCGGATCTCCTGGCGCCCCATGCCGAGGATCGCGCCGTTGAGGAAAACGTTCTCACGGCCCGTGAGTTCCGGGTGGAAACCGGTGCCGACCTCCAACAGGCTCGCCACCCGCCCGCGCAGCCGCACCCGGCCCTTGGTCGGCTCGGTGATCCGGCTCAGGATCTTGAGCAGGGTGGATTTGCCCGCTCCGTTGCGGCCGATGATTCCGACCACTTCGCCCTGCGCGATCTCGAATGAAACATCCCGCAGCGCCCAGAATTCCTCGATCGTGTGGCTGCGCATCCGCTGCCCGCGCAACAAGCGCCCGGGAGCGCGCAACATGCGCTCGACGATGTGTCGCAGCCCATCGTTCGGATCGGTTTGATGACCGATGATGTAGCTTTTGGACAGGTTTTCGATACTGACGACTGGATTGGACATGCCGGGTGTGGAAGGGTGGTTCAAATGACGTCGGCGAAGGTCCGCTCGGTGTGCCGGAAATAGCGCAGCCCGGACCATGTGATGGTGAACACGATGCCGATGGAGAGAAGCAAGCCGGGCAGGTAGAGCTGGTGTTCGCCGCCGAGCAAGGCCCAGCGGAAGCCGTCGATCACGCCGACCATCGGGTTGATCGAGTAGAGGAAGCGCCACTGCTCGGGAACCACACTGCTGGTGAATCCGACCGGAGAAAGATACAACCCGAATTGGATCATGAACGGCACGATGAAACGGAAGTCCCGGTAGCGCACCATCAGCGCCGAGATCCACAAACCGGTGCCGAAAGCCGCGGTCAAGGCCAGCAGCACGAACAGCGGGAGCAGGAACACCCGCGGGGTTGGCAGGTATTGGAACCAGACCATGGTCAGCGCCAGCAGGCATGCCGAGATCAGGAAGTCAACTAGGCTCGTGATCACACTGCTGGCCGGCACCACAAGGCGCGGGAAATAAACCTTCGAGATCATGTTGCGGTTTCCGACCAGGCTGTTGCCGCTCTCGCCGAGTGCCGTGGCGAAGAACTGCCACGGCAGCAAGCCGGCGAACACCATGATCGGATAGGGCACGTTGCCCGACGGCATCTTCGCCAGCTTACCGAAAATCACGGTGAGAATCATCATCGTCAACAGCGGCCGCAGCACCCCCCATGCCACGCCCACCACCGTCTGCTTGTAGCGCACCAGGATGTCGCGCCAGGCAAGGAAATAGAACAGCTCCTTGTAGCCCCAGAGGTCGCGCCAATACTGCTTTTCGGCCCGGCCGGACTCGATCGTGATCTCGTGCATCGTGAGTGTGGAATTGGTATGGTTGATACGAAAGGGTGGATTCTACGTGGCTGCCGGTCAGCGGCGGACATTCACTCCCGCGGCGGCCGATTCAAGCACGTCTCCAAGTTGTTGCAAATAACGGGATGACGTGTGGCGCTCGAGTGCATGGCGGCGTCCCTCCTCACCCATCCGCGCGGCCTCGGCCCGCGATTCGATCACCCGCGCCATCGCGCCGGCCATTCCCTCGACGTCGCGCTCGTCCACCAGCAGTCCGTTCACCCCGTGTTCGATCACCTCGCCCATGCCGGCGTGACGCGTGGCGATCACCGGCAGGCCGGTCATCATCGCCTCGAGCATCGCCACCGGCGTGCCCTCGCTGTCGCCGGCGCTCGGCCCCACCCGTGGCGTCACCGAGTGCTGCACGAACGAGGTTGCACGGCGCATCCACCGCGCCACCTCGTCGGGTGAAAGCACTCCCGGGAACTCGACCGCTCCGCCGAGACCAAGCGCCCCGACGAGGTTGTGCATCGTCTCAAACAACGGCCCATCGCCGGCAAGCGCCAGCCGCGCCTCAGGATGGCTGCGTCGCACCCGGTCGAATGCCAGCAAGGTGAGATAGGGGGCTTTCTTGTCCACAAACCGCCCGATCCCGAAAAACAGCGGCGCATCCGGTGCCGTGGCCCGCGGTTCGAACCGCTCCGGGTCCACCCCGTAGCGGACCAGCGTGATCTTGTCGGCCGGGATTCCCAAGCCGACCAGCGCCGCTTGCATCCGCTCCGACACCGCGATCACCTGTGCGCACTCGCGCCCGAGCTGGCGGTAGCCCTCGCCCCAGCGCGCGATTTCCGACTCCATGTGCGCATCGTAACCGTGGAAATGGACGACCAACGGAATCGACAATTCACGGCACAACGGCAGCAATGACACCCCGGTGCGGCCGTAGTTCGCCAATACCACATCGACGCGCCGCCGCATCAGCCGCCGTCGCAGTTCGAGGGTTTGCATCGTCACCTGCCGGTTGGCCGTCGAACCCAGTGCCCGCAACATGTCCAGGATTCCGCCGGGCGAGCGCCGCCACCCGATCGGCCCGCCAGGCACCGTCTCCGATGCCACCGGCCCGCCGTGGATCCGCAGCGCGCACGGCAAGCGCTCGAACTGCATGTGAATGAACGTCTCCGAATACCCGGAGTCGCTCGGTGATGCGACGCAGACTGTCATTTGAACAATTTTTTCAATATTCTCCTGCCGACCCTGCGGACACGCCGGGCCAATGGCACCGGAGGTTTCGGATTGATCGGCAGATCGAGGCATTCGGGCCAGAGTCTGGCAATCACCGAGCGGAAGAACGGATAGTCCGGTCCGCCCCGCAGCTCAGGATCCACCGACAGCGCGGCTTCCAGCACGCGCCGGCAATTGAACGGAGAGAGGATTTTATTCCAAGCCAGCAGGAACTCCTGCTGGCTTGATGCAAGCCAGCTTCCCAGCCGGTTTTCCCAGTAAAGCAGATCCCGTGCATCATGGTTGTAAACCTCGCCCAGCCCGTCCTTCCATCGTTCCATTGCGCGGACGACCAGGGCGCTCTGCCCGAGTCCCGTCGCCCGTGCCAGTAACTCGGGCGTGAAATCCTCCTCGCCATCCAACCCGGATTTGATCATGATATAGTATCGCCGCGCAACCTCGGCAACATGGCCTCCCACCGCCGCCTTATCGAGATTCAACGCATCGTGGATTGCCTGCGCGCCGAAGACCCATTTTTCATGGCAGAGCTGGTTGCTCGAAAAATACAGCTCCCGGAAATCCTCGCGCAACTGGCAATCGGAATCGATGATCCGGTGTTGCAGGGAGAGGGTCGCCGCAAGTCTGCGGGAGATTACAAGATCGGGATCGGATTCCAGCATGTCGCGCTTCTTCGAGGTGACGAACAACACGTCACGGGCGACCGGCCTGGCTGCGGCCAGCACCATCCGACTGTCGAGCCCGGCGGTGAGCGTAACTGCAAGCGGGCAGCGTGCGTGCATCGCCGTGATCAATCCTCGCAGGGTCTCACCCACCACTTCGGCGGCCTTGTCCGGTGTGGACGGGGTGAATCCCTTGTCCGGCCAAAAGCGGCGCACCGCACCGGTCCCGACGCTCAACTCGTGATTCGGCGGGAGGCGCCGGATCTCGCGGTAGGGTGAGGTGTCCCATGGCCACCAGTGCTCGGCGTTGCGGGCATAGGCCTCGGATGACATGAATTCCCGCGCCTCGGGTGAAATCCCGAAGCCGAGGATCTCCGCCAGAATCCCGGGCTCGGACGCCGCCCAGAAGACCCCGGTCGCCGCCGCGTCAGTATGGAACAACTGCTGGAGCCCGGCAGGATCCCCGAAGATCTTGACGTCGTCGGGCCCCGCGATGATCATCAGCCAGCGACCGCCAAACCGCCTGGCCAGATCCAGCGGCGAAATCCCCGGCCGCGCTTCGAGCGCCAACCGTCCGACAATCCCGGCATCGTCATGGTCCGGGGCATCCGGGTCCAGGATGAAGCCCAACAACGTGATCGACAATCCGTTGCCGCGGGCCTGCGTGACATTCAATTCCGGGTGTGCGGCCAGATGCAGCCCGGGGCCGACTTCATATTGGTTCCATGACGCCAGTCGCTCAACCGGCCGCGGTCCGA
>DATISV010000578.1:0-2413 GCA_035468505.1 Luteolibacter sp.
ACGAGGCAGCCACCGGCCTTGAGGATCGCCAGCGCGAAAATGATGTATTCCACGCCGCTCGCGCACGCCAGACCCACGCGTGGCACCCGCCCGGTCCGGAATGCGGGCAGCGTCCGCATGCGGTTCGCCATCCGGGAAACCCGGGCCAACAAGGCACCGTAGCTCAGTGTCACCCCATCGGCCACGATGGCCGGCCGCTCCGCGGAGGCACGCAATGCGATTTGATCGACGATGTTCATTTCACACTCTGGCCGCGGGTTTCCGGATGACAAGCCGGTCACAGGCAGACGCGCCGGAACAACTCGTCCAAGGGAAGCTGCAGGCCGATGTAGAAGTCTCCGAACTCGGCGTAGCGCGCCGAGACTTCATCGAAGCGCATTTCATAAACGATCGCCTTGATGTCGATGGTGTCCTTGGCGAGCAGGGTGACGCCCCACTCGTATTCGTCGAGTCCGGTCGAGCCGGTGATGAGCTGCAGGATGCGTCCCGAATACGTGCGGCCCACGCGGGCGTGGCCGGCCATCAGGCGGCGGCGTTCGTCGAAGGAGAGCGAATACCAGTTGTCGCCGCCCTGACGGCGCTTGGACATCGGATAGAAACAGATCACCGGCCAGTCCGGCAGCACCGGATAGAGTCGGTGCTTGAGGTAATGGGCCATGCGTTCGTCGAACTCCTTGAGCGCCGCCTCGTATTCCGGAGTGCCCTCGGCGAGTCCCTTTTCGGCCACCAGCGTGTCGGCGGCGTATTGTTCGCGGGTGGTGGTGTATTCCGAGCTTTCGGTCTGCGAGAGATAGGAATAGGCGGGATTCAGCATGTCCGGACCGAGCGAAAGCGTAAGTTGTTTCTCATAGGCGTTCGCCACCTGGAGGTCGGGTGTGAGCAGCATGAATCCAAGATCCGCCTTGGGGCTCACGACCGCAAATCCCAGCAAATGCGTGTCCGGCGTGGCACGGATTTCCTGCACCAGCTCCGTGAGCCGGGTCTTGGCCTGGCGTTTCTCCTCATCGCTCAGCAGCGACCACTGGCCGTGATCGACATGATAGAACAAGTGCAGCACGTGCCAGCCTTCGCGGGGCACAACGGGGGTCACGATATCATCGTTCATGGCGGGGCGTTTCAGCGGCGGTTGGTGGATATATTCATTTCGAAGAGCAGCTTGAACCCGTCGCCCGGCGAGTTGACGGATTCTCCCTCGTAAACCGAGGCGGTCCAGGGCTTGGTCCCACCGGTGCGGTAGGCGGCGTGCATGCCGGAGTCCTCGAAACCGGCGGTCGCGGGAATGCGCAGCGTGGCGGAACCGTCCACCGGACGCGTCACGGCATCGCCCACGAACTGGCGTTCGTCATTGCGGAAGAGCACCCGCACCGCGCCTTGTCCCTTCACTTGCATTTCGATTTCCGGCATCAACCGCGTGCCGCGGCGCACGGTGTCAGCCTCCGGCCCCTCGGTCACCGGAATCCGCCAATAGGTGTCCGCGGACCCGATCGTCACACGCCCGCCCTCGATCGGGAAATCGGTGGTCTCCGCACGCAGGCTCTCGGTCGGCAGGCGCTTGACGGAAAACACATAGAAATAGACCGCACCCGCCAGCAGCAGCACGCCGAGCGCGATCATGCCGATCCGCTCGAATCCGGAGAGACCGAGGCGCGGACGCAGCGAGGCGGGCGGCATCGACTCGAGTGTCCGAGGCGGCCCTGCGGAGAATTCGTCCGTCTCGGCGGCGATCGATGTTTTTTGTGGCAGCGGTTCCGGCATCTCTTCCGCTCGCGACTCCTGCGGGCCACGGGACACCGGCTCGGGCACGATTTCGGGAACCGGCGGAAGATCGTTCAAACCGACATCATCGGATTCCTCGTCCCACATTTCGAGATCGTCCAGATCGCCGTAGTTGGAAGACAGGGCCGAGGGGCTCTTTTCACCCCTCGGTGCGGGCTTTAGCCTGCAGACGTTCATGCGCACTTGATCGCTCTGTGCCGGTGGGCCTTCGCCGGCCTGTCCGGTAGAAGCGCCGGGCTTGCCGGGCGCCTTGCGCTGGCGCGGTTCCGGAATCGCCGCGCTCGACGGGCGCGGCGGCTCGTCGGGTGCCGGGGCATCCGAATCCGGATCGTCGTCCAGGGACCACAGTTCGGACTCGGTGGTCGTTTTGCCGAGTTCGTCGAGATTGGGCCGGTGGCGCGGAGGAAGCTGGTTTTCGCCGTCCGGCTGGAGTGGGTCTGGCGGGGCAGTCATGGTGGATCGCACGACCTAGCTACGGGCGGCGGCGCGATTTGGCCAGAGCGAATCCCCGATGACAAGTTCCCGAAAAATCGGATTGCATCGCCGGGTCAACGCAGGCATCCAAGACGCAGTCCATTTCACCCATATTCCCATGGCCGACCGCGACGACAAAAACGCTGAAAACATCACCGGCAAA
>DATISV010000579.1:0-8523 GCA_035468505.1 Luteolibacter sp.
AACCATGGTGCTGCCTTCCCGCGCCGGGATCGTAAGTCCGTCGATTGGCAACCTGATCGAATCTTCCGGCGGCACTTGCGCTCGCCATTGCTCGAAGACGGATTTCGCGGAAACGCCGGCCGGAATATCGAAATTCCAGACCTCCGCCGTCACCGCGTCAACGGGCTTCTGTTCGGCGCCTGCGGTCGCCAACATCCCGATGAGCGGCCACACATGGCAGGAAAGGGACAAAAGGATCTTTTTCATGGGTTTTCAAGGGTTCATGGAAACGAAAAGGGCCTTCCGCCTATCCACAGGGCGGTGCGCAAAACCACCGGGACCACGGCATACCGCGATGTCCCCACGCGGCGGTGCCTCCACCAGTCGCTCGATCCGTCTCCGGATTTCCGCATCCCGGTTCGCCATCCACCACGCATCCCAACGGCAGCCACCCCGGCTTATGCCGCGTGCCTGCCGCGTGCCTGCCGCGTGCAGTTAGATAACAACTTTTGATTCATTGCACCATCCAAGCTCAAAAAACATTGGCGTGGTCAAGATTTATCATAAGCCTTTTCCAGGCGCTTGCCGGCTTCCTGGCTCCCGCCATTGAAAATCATCGCCTTGCACCAACCGAAGGAGTGAATCTTTTTTCGCTTCCCGTTTCGAATTGTTCCTCACATGGGTGAAGAATCATGCCAGGAAAACCCGGACTCCCTAACCTAAGCGCCATGCGCGGTCGCCGCAAGGGCGGCGCACCCACACCGCAGGCACGCACGCTTCAAGGCATTGCCGCACATGCCGAGGCCTTCCTCGTAAACCTCGCCGCCCGCGCCTACTCCACCGCATCCATCGAGGCCCACCGCTGGGCACTGCGCCAGTTCACCGCATGGACCGTCACGCGCGGCATGCACGATCCCGCCGCCTTCATCCGCGCCGACCTCGAAGCCTATCAGCTTTATCTGCACCACTACCGCAGCCCGCGCGTCGGCAGACCACTCGTCACCAACACCCAGCTCGCCCGCCTCGGCTGTGTCCGCCGCTTCTTCGCATGGCTCTGCCGCTCCGGCTCCATCCCCGCCAACCCGGCCGCCGACCTCGACCTCCCACGCAAACAAGCCCGCCGCCTGCCCAAAGCCCTCGACGAATCCGAAATCCAGCGCCTGCTCGCCATCCCCAACCCCGCCGATCCCTTCGGCCTGCGCGACCGCGCCATCCTCGAACTCTTCTACGCCACCGGCATCCGGCGCAGCGAAATGTCCAAGCTCGACCACGGCGACTACGATCCCCATACCCGCACCCTCCTCGTCCGCAAGGGCAAGAACGGCAAGGACCGCATGCTGCCCGTCGGCGAACGCGCCGCCGCCTGGCTCGACCGCTTCCTCGCCGAGTCCCGCCCGCTCTTCGACCACCTCCCGCACGAAACCGCCCTCTTCCTCACCGGCTACGGCGGACGCTTCACCCCCGACTCGATCCACGATGCCGATTTTGCTTCCCATCAAACCGCCGAAGCGCTACACGCCGCCACCATGATCCCGGCCAGTCCGTCAACGCTCTGCGCCCCGCCCCAGACGGTCGCCAGGTCACGGACTGTGCGCCCCCAAGACCCGCCCTCGGACGAGCCCCCGGCCGGAAGCGCCCCCAAATCGCCATCTCCGTCACCCAAACCCCCGACGGGTGGAAATCAACACAACCCATTGCCCGTCAACGACTCTAACAACAAGTTGCCTCCATCAAAAACAACGCGTGTGTGGTTCTACGGGTACCGTTGGTATGATCCGGTGACCAGCCGCTGGCTATGTAGGGATCCGATTGAGGAAGAGGGGGGAATCAACCTGTATGGGTTCGTGGGGAATGATGGGTTGAATCATTGGGATTTGTTGGGCTTAAGAGTAGACCCCGGTCCAGGAGGTGGCGGCGCCGGCGGTAGCATTGGAGGTGGTGGAGGTGGTGGATTTGGCGGCGGTGGGTTTGGCGGAGGTGCACGCGGCGGATTTACACGTGGTCCAAGAGGAGGAGTAAAACATACTCCAGGCAATCACTCTAAAGACTCCAAGAGTTCTCAGCAAAAAAAGAAAAAATTCCAAAAAAAAGCTGAAAAGAAGAGATGTGAAAAAGAGAAGGCTCTTGAAGAAAAGCAAAAAATATGGGACAGTCTAACTGATGAACAGAAGAAACTGCTACCAGGATTAAATCCGAACAAATAATATGAATGGAAAAATTATATCTTGGAAAAAAATAGAGAAACTCTGCGAAATAATCCGCCCTCATGTCGGGAAGCTGGACAAGCATCCCGAGTTAAAAAAAACCTTGAAAGAGCTAAATATGCATATTTCTAGATTAGAAAATGATATTCATGGCTCAATTATTGAGCACGAGGCACGTGCGATAATAGCTGAATCAAGAAGAGATTTCCGGAATGCCGCAATTGAAATTTCAAGAGAAATAAAAAAAATTATAGAATTATATGATACTTTTATCGGTTGCCAAGACAATAAGATTTATGAATTCACCCTCGTTAACAGGAAGCCTCGGCAAATTGCCCGAAAGGCCAAAATAATGCTGTATTATTGCAAGATGGCTAAAATCGATAGGGTCAGTCCCGACTAGAACCTATCCCAAAACCTCTTTCATAAGCAGAATGGCACAGGTAACCGGGGTCAGTGATTGGTTTTTAATATTTGATCTTGTTAGATTGTCCGCTTTATCCGAATCACGCGTGTACAGTGACGGTATTCGCCTGACAGTCGGGTCGTTCCGGCGGGTCTTTTAGGTGTTAGGCGGCAGAGGGTTCGGTTTGGGGTTTGTCGGAGGGTTTGGGACGGCCTTCCAAGAAGGCTTTGAAGGGGGTTCTGCCCTTCATGCCGCGACCTTGGTGAGGGCGGTCATGGTTGTATTTGTGGAGGAATCCGTCGAGGTCGTTCTGCATCTGGACAATGTCCTCGTAGAAGGTGGTGCGCCCCTGGATGCGGAGGTGTTCGTCGAGCAGGGTGCGGTGGAAGCGTTCGAGGTAGCCGTTGCTCTGCGGGCGGCGGACCTGAGTGGTTCGGTGTTCGATGCCTTCGAGCTGGAGGAAGAGTTCGTAGGGGTGATTGCCGGGCCGTCCGCAGAACTCGCGGCCGTTGTCGGAGATGACCGGGGTCAGTGATTGGATTTTAGTATTCGGGTGGAGGTCGTTATTTTTTCTCATTCCTCCGCAAGCGCTCAACAGAGCACCTCTGGCATTTTTGCCAGAGATCGAGCGGCTCTGGCATCCATACCAACTGGCTCTCGATGGTCTGGCAGGCGGCGGGGCCAGCCTTGAGCCAGTTGGCGGGCAGGAGGTCTTTGAGTTGCTCCTCCGGTGGAGTTGTGCATGAGCTTTTCAAAGGCCCACTCGAAGTATCCGAACGGGTCGGCTCCGTGGCGGCGGATTTGCGCTGGCCAGCAGAGCGTGGCTTGCTGCGGCCGTTGATGAAACGGGGCGCTTTCGGCGGCGCGCACCGCCGGGGTGGCGCGGAGGCGGCTGAAGGGCCTATGTGGCTTACTCAGGAAAGGAAATTGGAGATTGGGAAATTCGATATTTGGGACACTCCTCCCAAAGAAAGGGACGCTCGTCCCCAAGAAAAGGATGACCGTCCCAAAGAAAGGGATGATCGTCACACAAGCAGGCGACAGGATTCTGCTACAGGATGTGGCGAGGGAGCGCGGCTCAAACGAAGCGCAGGAGTGCGTGGCCGACATCGATGGCGTCCTGGCCGGGAACGCGGAAGCGGGGATCGAGGATGTAGTGGCCAATGGAGGATCGACGTTCATAGAACGCCGCTACAGGATGCGGCGGACGATGCCGGAGGCGTGGAGGCTGCGGGCGGGTGGGGTCTTCTGTTGTGGAAGGAGCGGAAGTCCTCGGGACCGGAGCGGAAGTCCTCGGGACCGGTGCGGGAAGTCCTCGGGACCGGAGCGGAAGTCCCTGGGGCCGGAGCGGAAGTCCCCGGGGCCGGAGCGGGAGTCCCTGGGAACGGTGTGGGAATCCCTGGGAACGGTGTTGGAATCCCTGGGAACGGTGTGGAAGTCACTCAAACCAGCAACAGCCAGGCCACGCCTGACAGGGACAGGATGCAGCCGAGATAATAGCTGGGGCCGGGGCGCGCGGCTTCGAGGCGGCGGGCGGGAAGAATGCTGAGCAGGGTGGCGGTGGCTGCGACGGTCTGGACCAATCCCGGATTGTGAACCAGGCTGACAGCCCACATCAGGCAGGTGACGCCGAGAACCGGTCCGAACATGGCGTTCAGCGCCACCCAGACCGGTGCCGGCAGCGGCGAGACGGGAAACGGGGCATCCACGGGCGCGACGCTGCATCATGCCCCAAACTCTGGCAAGGCCACTCGTTGGTTTCACCGCCAAGACGCCAAGATCGCCAAGGACGCAAGCCGCGGGCGTTGTTCGATATGATTGAGCCTGCGTTCCATCGCTTGAAAATGTTGAATGCCCGGAAAGCCCAAGATTTACCGGATGATCTATCCAATTCTTTACTTGGCGCACTTGGCGTCTTGGCGGTGAAACAAAATCTTCAATGCCCGGAACCCGGATACGGAAGGCTTCGGCATTGACCGCCACCGCTTTTCCCGGCGCAATCCTCACCAAGCATGAAACCCATCCATCTCGCCCCGCCCGTTATTGCGCTGGCCATCGCCGCGGCATGGCTCGGCTCGCAGCGCGGCTCGATCGCCACCTTGGAGCGGGAAAACACCCGTCTCCGCAAGGAACTCGCCACCGCCCGCGCAGCGGGGGCGAATGCTGAAAGTGACGGCGGAAACGAAACAACGAACAAAAAGGAGTCTCTCGATTGGAAGAAAATCGCCGGCGGGCTAGGCGACATGGGCCGATCCGGCCGGATGCCGGACATGCGCGCCATGATCCGCCTTCAACAGCGAATCCTCGAAATGTCCGAAGCGGAACTCGCCGCCGCGCTCGACGAAATCGCCGCGCTCGACCTGCCCGAGGCAGCGCGCCAGGCACTCGAAGGCATGCTGGTCGGGGCCATCGCCGAAAAAAATCCCGAACTCGCACTCAACCGCTTCATCGGCAAGGCCGACGACGAAGGCGGCATGTTCTCATGGCAGCTCCAAAATGCCTTTGAAAAATGGCTCGGCAGCGATCCCGCCGCGGCCGGTGCGTGGTTCGACCGCCAACTCGCCGCTGGCACCTTCGACAGCAAGTCGCTCGACGGGAAAAATCCCTCACGTCTGCGCTTCGAGGGAGTCATCATCAAATCCCTGCTCTCGTCCGATCCGGCCGCCGCCGCGCGCCGGATGAACGAGATTCCGCCCGAGCAGCGGAAGGACGTATTCTGGGGCTCGTTCCACAGCGTGGAGGAAAAGGACCAGAAAGCGCTCGCCGATCTCGTCCGCAACACCCTGCCGGAAAAGGAGCATACGGAAATCATCGCACGCCAGATGAGCCGTTATGCGAACGGGGACGAGCTGACCAAAATCAACGACTACATCGCACGCATCGATGCCACACCGGCAGAGCGCGCCGCCTGCATCGAACAAACCGCGGAGCATCGTTTCAACATGCTTGCCCACGAGCGCAAGGCCACCCGCGAGGACTTCGACCAATTCCGCACCTGGGCCGCATCGGCCGATCCCGCTTCCGCCGACCGGGCGACCGGAACCGCCCTTGCGGCATCCCTAACGGGGGTGGAAGGAATGTCATACGACGAGGTTTCGGCCATCGCCTCCGACTACCATGCCGCGGGTGCAGGCGATGATATGCTGATTGCATTGCTTGAGCATTGGAGTGCCCGCTCTTCGAAAGACAAGGCGCGCGAACTCGCCATGAAGATCGCCGATGAAAAACGCCGTTCAGAAATCCTCAAAAATCTCGAATGAACCCACGCCGATGAAGCTTTCGATCATCCTCTCCGCCATCATCCTGATTGTCGCCGCCGCATTCGGTTGGCAGGGCCAGCGGCAACTTGTCAGCGTGCGAACCACACATGCCAAGCTCGTCGAGGAAGCCGCCGCACTCGGCATTTCCACCGGCACCGGTGAATCGGGAAATCTCCGCGCTCGCACCAGACGCGAGGCACGCCCCGATAAGGTGGCCGAGGCGAAATCCGTCGCCGCCGAGTTGATCGCCTTCGCACGCGAAATGGAGGAATTCGAAAAAAGCGGCGAACGTCCCGACGCCGAAACCATGAAACGGATCGTCGATTTCATGGACCGCATGCTTTCGCTAGACGCCTCGCAGATGAAGATCCTCCTCGCCGAATTCCGCGAAGCGACCGGTCTCAAGGACGAGACACGACAAGGCATGTTGATGTTTTCCATCATGACGCTTTCCAACGACCACCCGCGCGCGGCGCTCGAACTCTTCACGGAATCGTCCGACCTGCTCGGCGACAACCGCATGATGGCCAAACACGCGATGGGCGGAGCGCTCGCCAACTGGGCAAAGGACGATCCGCTCGGCGCGCTCGAATGGATCCGCGCCAACAAGGAAGCCCATCCCGATCTCGTCACGGAGGATGCCATGACCCATCTCGTCGCCGGAGTGGCGTCGAAGGATCCCGTGCTCGCGTTTCAGTTCCTCGGCGAACTGGACAAGTCACAACGCGAAGATGGCATCACCAAGATCATCGAAGCGTCATCCACTCCCGAGCAACGCACCGCCACGCTCGCCGCGCTGCGGGAATACGCCTCGACCCACCAAAGCGCGGAACTTCTGGAAGCTGGAATCCAGAACCTCGCCTTCGGCACTGGCATGCACGAGAGACCTTTCGAGGAAAACTCCGCCTGGCTCGCTTCCGCGGAGTTCTCCAACGAGGAACTCGCATCCGCCACTGAACACATGGAACACCGGGTGAAAACCGGCGACACCGGCCAATGGATCGAATGGCTCGCCAACAGCGAACTGCCTGACAAGGTTTCCAAGGATCGCGCCTACGACCTCGCCGCCCGCTGGACCGAAAAAGACTACCAGGCCGCCGGCAAGTGGCTCGCCAACGCACCCGACAGCCCGGAGAAACACGCCGCCGTCAGCGCCTACGCCGCCAAGGTCCATCCCTACGAACCGGAGATCGCCATGCAATGGCTCCAAACCCTCCCGCCCGGCGACGATCGCTCCAAGGCGCTGGAAAGAATGCATCGGGCCATGCCGCGAAACAGCGACACGGAAAAAGCCGCCGCCGAAGCCTTCGCCCGCGAACACGGGCTCGGGAAATGAAATTGAATCAACCCGCGAGGACTCAGCGGCTGTTTTCATCCACCCAGCGCATCGCCTCGGTGAGCACTTCGGGCGGGCCGACGACATGGCCACCGGGAAATGCGAACAGCTTGGTTTTGCAACGGCGCCTTTTGAGGACTTCGCTGTCCTTTTCCAGCCAGCTGTTGGCACCCTTGTCGTCGTTGCCATTCACCCAAGCCACCGCCATGCCCTTGCGGTATTCCAACTCGAACTCCTTGCCGAGCCAGCCGCCGCAGGAGATGACTCCCTTCCACGGCCGGTCGAACTTGGCGGTGTATTGCACCGCCCGCGAGGCTCCGCCGGACATGCCGCCGGTGAACAGCCGCTCGGGATCGTGCGGCACCGTCTTCTCGATGATCGGCAGCAGTTCCTTGAACAGCGGATCCAATTCCTCGGCAGGGACGCCATTGCGGAACGTGTCGCAGCCGACCCCGATCCAGCCGAGTTTCTCACAAGGGTCCTTGAAACTGTTGAGTATCCCGCGCCCCTGACCGCCGGGACTGAACAGGATCAGCATGGGCAGCGGTTTCTCCGGCGAGAAGGTGGTGGGATAGTAAACATGGAAAGCGACCTGCTGGCCGTCGTTTTTCGGATAGGTTTTCATGGTGCCCGCCAGCGCGGCGCTCTCCTTTTTCCTTTCCTCCAACTCTTTTCTGCGCGCTTCAAGCCACTCGCGGTCCGCTTCGCTCAGGCGGGTGAGCGGCACGGTGAATTCGCGGTTGTTGACCTTGAGCACCACGGCCTCGCCCGTCTCCCTCAATAGTTCGCCGACGATTTCCTTGCCGTCGTCGCTGGTCCACGTGCGCTCCTGCGCGTGAACCAAACCGCCCCGGCAAACGAGGACCATCATCACCAACACCATCGCACAGACACTTCGCAGATGGGCCATTCGCGTTGGATATCCGTTCACTGTCATGATGTATAAAACGCCATGTTTCAGCGCACCGGTCAAGGCAGCCAGAGCTGACGCATCAAATTCCGATGCGGAATCCCGTTGGGATTCAAACCCCACCGAACAACTCCGCGTTCTCCACGCCGTCGCCGGTTTCCACCACCAGCCATTGGCGGTCGTAATTGAGGCGCACGGTGGCCAGGTGGCGGTGCGGCCATTGGTCCGGCGAGATCATCGAGAGCGCGCGACGGCCGCCCATGTCGTAGAGGTGATAGGTTTCCCCGACCACCGGCTCGAAGCGGATTTCCGCCTCATAGACGAGTTTGTTCCAGTTGAAGTGATCGATGGCGCGCAGGTAGTCCTCGCGGATCTCGGTGAGCTTCTGCCGAAGGTCGCGCTCGACCTGGGAAATGCCGCGCGTCTTA
>DATISV010000580.1:0-2601 GCA_035468505.1 Luteolibacter sp.
GTCGCTGATGCCGGTGGATTCGGCGATGGCGGCTAGAGTTTGCTCGCATTCCTCCTCGCTCTTGCCGTGCACCATGGTGAAAAGGTTGTAGGGCCAATCGGGATAGCTCGGCCGTTCGTAGCAATGACTCACGGCGCGGAAGCCGGCCATGGTTTCGCCCAGCTTGCGCAACGCCGCGGGATCGGCCTGCGGGCCGGCCCACAAGCCCATCGCGTTGGCACCGAAGCCGGCACGGCGGTGGTGGAGCACGGCGGCGAACCGCCGCATCCGGCCGTTTGACAGGAATTCATCGTGCATCGCCGCGGCTTCGTCGAAGCTCATGCCGAGTTCGTCCGCCACGGCGACGAATGGCTCCGGCACGAGCGCGAGGTCGCGCTGCATGAGTTTCACAAAGGCGATTTCCTTCGCGGAAAGCGGGCGGGTTTCCGAGCGGTTCGCCTCGGTGTAGGCGGGCTTGCTCTGGTCGTCCGGCCGCGACGAGCCTTCGACATCGAAGCGCACGCCGATCTTGAACAGCCGCAAGGTCGGCAGCAGGCGGGTGGTTTCCGCGCCGGATAATCTGTGCAACAGATCGACGGTGCCCTCGAGCCCGAGCTTGGACGTGGGTGGCACGGCGATGGTGTACCACAGGTTGAACTCGTGGTTGCGAAGGTAGTTATGGCTTACTCCGGGATGCGAGTTGATGACATCCACGGCGGCATCGATTTTATCCGGCGCGATCCTCGCGGCGACCAGGCTGGAGGCATAGCCGAGGCTGCGGGTGTCGAAAATGGCGCTGATCTGGCGGATCACCCGCGCTTCCTTCAGCGACTTCACTCGTGCGAGCGTTTCGTCTCCGGACATACCGGCGCGTTGCCCCAGCTCATCGAAGGGTCGCTTCACAAAGGGCAGGTTTTCCTGCAAGGATCCCAGCAGTTCCGCATCGGTGGCATCGGTGGCGGCATTCATGACGGGCGCATGCTAACCATGATTCCCGCCCGCCGGAAGCCCTCTCCGCGCAGGCGGAAAATCCGCGCATCCTTCAAGACGGGATGCGGAGCGCGGTCAGGGCGTTCCGGGCACGTTCAGGCTGAAATTCCCAGCCGCATGACCGCTTCGACATCGATGTCCGTTTTCCACCAATGGTTGCTGCTCGACCCCGAGAACACCACCTCCGCACACGCCATTGTCCTGCATACCGCGGATACCGCGCCGTGCGACAAACTGATTCAGGAAATCAGCGAATACCTCAACGAATACGACGACGAGGGCGACGGCCGCTGGCTGCCCGCCACCGACGAGCTGGTGGAAAAGGTCGCGCGCGATCCCAGCCACCGGCAGTTGCTCGGCCTGCCGGACATCGGAACCTCCGCCGGCGGCGACAGCCCGGCCGATGTGACGAAAACGCTCGGCTCGCTCGGTCAGAGAGGGCATGTCGTGCTTCGCTCGCACGGGCTGGACGATGCCGCACTCGGGTTGACCAACGCCTTCCACGCCGGAGTCGGCGCGCAGGGCGAGGTCGGCTCCGCCTGCCATGTGATTCTCAACCCGCAACTCATGGGACAGAAGTGCATCGCCCACATCATCGGCGACATCTTCCTCGAGTGGCTGCATTGCGAAACCCAGCGTGGCGACTCCATCCAGGACATCCGCTGAAATTTGCGTGGTTTTTGAGACGATCCGCCAAGCGGACCCACCCGACTCCTGATTTTCTCCGCCCTTCCCGTGACCGTCCTCGCCCTCACCATCCTGGTTTCCTCCTGCCTGGCCGGCATTTTCATCGCCTGCTTCGCAATGGAGGTCCGCCACGGAAGGCGCTCCAGTCCGGAGCGCGACTCGTTGCTGCCTCTTGATCCCGAGAATCCCCAAACTTCCAAATCCAGCCACCCATCCCGGCATCCATGACCTCCACCATCACCTACGACGACAAGACCGTCCGCCACTTCATGATCGCCTCCATCTTCTGGGGGATCGTGGGAATGCTCGTCGGCGTCATCATCGCCACCCAGCTCTCGTGGTGGCAGATGAACGGCAAGTTTCTCGAATGGATCACCTTCGGCGCGATCCAGGCCGAGGGCGTCTCGTTCCTCACCTTCGGCCGGTTGCGTCCGCTGCACACCAACGCGGTGATTTTCGCCTTCGTCGGCAACATGATGTTCGCCGGCATCTATTACTCCACCCAGCGCTTGTGCAAGGCGCGCACCGCCTCCGACCTGCTTTCCAAAATCCACTTCTGGGGCTGGCAGCTCATCATCGTGGCGGCCGCCATCACGCTTCCCGCCGGCCTCACCCGCAGCAAGGAATACGCCGAACTCATCTGGCCGATTAACATCGCGGTGGTCGTCATCTGGGTGGTCTTCGCGGTGAACTTCTTCTGGACGCTGGCGAAACGCAACGAGCCGAGCCTTTACGTCGCGCTTTGGTTCTACATCGCCACCATCGTCACCGTGGCGATGCTCTACATCGTCAACCACCTCTCGCTGCCCACTTCGCTCACCCATTCCTACCCGATCTTCGGCGGCCTGCAGGACGGCCTGGTGCAATGGTGGTATGGCCACAACGCCGTCGCCTTCTTCCTGACCACGCCGATCCTCGGCATCATGTATTATTACCTGCCGAAGG
>DATISV010000581.1:0-8486 GCA_035468505.1 Luteolibacter sp.
CCACCTCGCCGACGACTACGGCTGCTATGTGGGCGAGCTCGTCACCGTCGGCCACTCGGCGATTTTGCATGCCTGCACCGTGAAGGACGAGGTCCTCATCGGCATGGGCGCGATCGTGCTGGACGGCGCGGTGATTGGCGAGCGCTCGATCATCGGTGCGGGGGCGCTGGTGACCGGCGGCACGGTGATTCCGCCGGGATCGCTGGTGCTGGGCTCGCCGGCCAAGGTGGTGCGCACGCTGTCGCTCGACGAGCAGGCGAAGGTGAAGACCTGGGCGGAGAAATACGTGCGGGTTTCGCGCGAGTTCATGGCGCGCGGGTGATGCGATTTTTCTCATGGCCAATCACGCCATGAGCCGTCGGCCTTGAGCGTGGCCTGTGTATCGCCGGACACCACGCGTGTCTCGGCTTGTTGCGGGTGGCTGAGGCGGACGGATTGCGGTTTCCCCTGGTCCCACTTGATATCCACGGTGAATCCGCCGCGTGTGCGGAGACCGGCGACGCTGCCGGCCGGCCAGGCTTTCGGCAGCGCGGGCAGCAGATCGATGATGAAATTTCCCGCGGCATCGCGGCGGTGGCTTTGGAGCAGCATTTCGCAAACGCCGGCGGTGAAACCGAAGTTGCCATCGATCTGGAACGGCGGGTGCGAGTTGAACAGATTCGGCAGCGTGCTGCGCCGCAGCAGTTCGGTGCAGTGGGTGGCGGCGGTGTCGCCGTCGCGCAGGCGGGCGAAGAAATTGATCGTCCATGCGCGGCTCCAACCGGTGCCGGCACCGCCCTTGGCGAGGCGGGTGTCGATGGTCTTGCGCGCGGCGGCGAAGAGATCGGGTGTGTCCGGCGTGATCAGGTCGAAGGGATGCAGCCCGATGAGATGGGAGACATGGCGGTGTCCGGGCTGGGCCTCGCGATAGGGTTCCGCCCATTCGAGGATTCGGCCGTCGGGGCCGGTTTGGATCGGCGGCAGCTTGGCGGTGGCGGCGGCGATGCGTTCCTTCAACTCCCCTCCCCTTCCCAAATGCGTGGCGGCGCGCGTCGTCGCATCGAAGATCGCGCGGACAATGCTCATGTGATAGGTCGAACCGGCGGTGATGCGAAGTTGTTCGCCGCTTGCCGGATCGATATAACTGTTCTCCGGCGACGTGGATGGAACGATGCGCAGTTTTCCGTCGGGACACTCGACGAGGAGATCGAGCACCAACTCGCTCGCACCGGCGAGTGCCGGATAGAGTTTCTCCAGCGCTTCCGTGTTGCCATCGAATTGCCAGGCATCGAACAGTTGCGCCGCCATCCATGCACCGCACAGCGGATCGAGCACGCCGTTGACGAACTGCGATTGGATTGAGGACGCGCTGGGTGTGACACGGCCGAAGGGATTGGTGGCGAGATAGGCCACCCAGCCGTCGGACCCGTAGAGACGTTCCGCGCTGGTTTTCCCGCGTTCGGACAGTGCCAGAAACCAGCCGGCGAGCGGATCGAGGGTTTCCTGAAGGCCGGTGAGCGGTGCCGGCCAGTAGTTCATCTGCAGGTTGATGTTGAGATGATAGTCGGCTTCCCACGGCGCCCATTTGCGTTCGCTCCAGATCCCCTGCAGGTTGGCCGGCAGACGGCCGGGAGCGCGCGAGCTGCCGAGCAGAAGATATCTTCCATACTGGGCGAGCAAGGTCACCAGCCCGGGATCCTCGCCGCCCTTTTTAACGGCATCGAGCCGGACATCCGTCGGCTGGTCCGCGTGACTGGAGGCACCGGGAGTCAGGTCGAGTGCGAAGCGGCCGAACAATTCACGATGTGAACGGACATGCGCCGCGCGCAGATGGTCCCACGGTGTGTTGGCGGCTGCGGCGAGAATGCGGTCGGCGGCGGCGGCGGGATCGATCGCGCGATCGAAGTTGAGCTTGTCCCGGTTGTAATCGGTGGCGGCGGTGAAGAGGATCACCGCGCTGTCGGCACCGGTCACCATGAGTGCATGGCCCTCTCCAGCGGCAACTTGGCCGCCCTCGGCGCGGACGAGCAGGCGCCCGGCGAAGCGCATGTGCGCGCCGCCCGGCCCGGATCCCCCGGCGTTGTCATCGAAACCGCCGTCCTCCCTGGCGATGTCCACGATCTGGCCGTCCATGTGAATCCGTTCGTTTCCCCGCACCGTGATTTCCGCGTCCTTGTGGCGGGCGAGCCGGACGGCGAATGAAAGTGCGCCCGGCCGATCGGAAGAAACCCGGATCGCCAGCACATCCGCGGGTGCGGAAGCCAGCACTTCCCGAGTGATCGTGGCATCGCCGGCTCGGTAAACCGTGCGGGAGATGGCGTCCTGCAACAAGAGTTCGCGACGGTATCCGGAGATCCCGCCGTTCACACTGAAATCGAGAAAGATATCACCTAACGGTTCGTAGGAGCGGAACGAGGTCGGTGTCTGTGTTAGATGGGCGAGTCCGTACTCGTGGGCTTCGAGGTTTTTCCCTTCCAGAATCAAGCGCCTGACCTCTTCGAGGTGTTGCTTGAAATCCGGCGCGAATGCCTCGACCTGGCATCCGGCCCACAGGCTTTCCTCGTTGAGCTGGATGCGCTCGGCGGTGGTGCCGCCGAAGACCATCGCACCGAGCCGGCCGTTGCCGACCGGCAGGGCCTCGGTCCATTTTCCGGCAGGCTTGTCATACCATAACTTGAGTTCCTCCGCTCCGGCGATGGCGGCCATTAGGAGGATAAAGAATGTCCGGAGGGTTGTTTTCATGATGAAAAATCGGATGAGTGGATCGCCGGAACGTCCGGAAAACTTTCCGCGATTTCCCGCGCGCGCTCCAGTCGCACACACCCTTTTACGCCGGATCCACCCGTTTCTTGCCCGGCATCCGCGATTTGAAAAAAACCACCCCGGTGGCCGTAAACCACCGGCGATGAATCGCAGGAAATTCCTCCACGCCACGGGTACCGCCGCAATGGCGTCCACCATGCCGCGTGTGTTGGCGGGCGACGCCCTGGCCTTGGCCGACGATCTCTTCGAATCGGACAACCCGGCGGTGCTCGCCCTCGCCCGGCGCGTGATGGAGAAGTGTGTGCTCGACAAAGTCCGCCCGCCGCAAGCCCCGCTCAAGCACCACTGGATCATCGCCGGCGAACCGCACTACCGCGGCCAGTGGATCTGGGACACGATGTTCGTGGTCGATCTGCTCAGCCTGCTGCCGGACAAGAAGGAAATCATCCGCGGCGTGTTCCGGAACTACTGGGATTTCCAGCAGCGCTGGAATGCGGAGGCGGCCGATTTCGCCCGCGACATGATCACCGTGGCGATCAAGACCTGGCCGCAGGAAATCCGCTACTTTTCCCAGATCCCGATCCTCGCCTGGGGCCTGGAACGCGTCTGGCGGCGCAATGGCGACATCGAGCTTGTTAGAAAGTGCCTCGATCCGCTGGAGCGCTTCCACGACTGGTATTGGCGCGAGCGCGACCTGCACGGCAACGGACTCATCACGGTGGGCGCCTACTCCGGAAACCTCCAGCACGCCCGCTGGGAAACCTTCGATTACGAATGCAACATGGACGACATGGCCATGACGCCACACCCGAAGCGCAAGGGGCCGAACGAAGGCCCGTGGTATGCCGACGTCTGCGTGCCCGGCAACAACGCCTATCTCATCATGGGCGAACGCAGCCTCGCGCGTCTCGCCGAGATCGCCGGCAACCAGGAAATGGCCGCCCGCCGCATGAAACGCGTGGAACACGGCGTCAACGGCATGCGCGAGCACATGTGGGACGAAACGGCCGGCACCTTCCTCTCGGTGAAACGCGACACACTGGAAAAAATCCCGGTCGCCACCATCGGCAGTTGGGTCCCACTCACCGCCGGCGTGCCCACCGCGGCGATGTCCGCGCGGATGGCGGAAGTGCTGGCCTCGCCCGCATGGCAGACGCCGCTGCCGGTGCCCACCGTGGACCGCAACGACCCGCGCTGGAAATCCGGCGCCTTCTGGCGCGGCGACGTCTGGCCGCCCACCAACTATCAGATCGCCAGCGGCCTCGCCGCCTACGGTCACAAGGACCTCGCCGCCGACATCGCCGACAAAACGGTGGCCAATGCCCTCAAACACGGCCTCAGCGAGCACTACGACTCGGTGACCGGCAAGGCGCTCGGCGTGCCCGACTACAGCATGGCCGCCACCATCGCCACCCTGATGCTCGACGGGCTCACCCGCGAGCACCGGCTGACAGTGCGCCCGGCCGCCGGCCGATAGCGCCGCATTTCTGACACTCAAGGAGCGGCGAAACGCGTTCGCCGCGTCAACGAGTGGATCATGCGGAGAGCGAAGGCCCGATTCATGAGCGTTCCATCGGCTTCGGCGGACATGCTCCGCCGCTCCTTGCTCATCATGACCCGGCATGCGTCTTGCCATGGACGCCGCGCGGCCTATCGTCGGCCCCCTTACACGGCATGACGCCATTTCTCCGCAAAATCCTCGGCATGAACTGGCCGCTCGTCTTCGTGATGTATGCGCTGCTGGTCTGCGGCGTGTTCGTGATCGAGAGCGCGGCGCGGCATTTGTCGGTCCCGCCGGACATCCTCACGCAATACGGCAGCGCGGGCGCCTACTACGCGGCGATGCAAAAACAGTGGATCGTGCTCGGCAGCGGGGTGTTTTTCGCCACGGCGCTGGTCGATTACCGCTGGATCCGCTGGCTCGGGATTCCGTTTTACGGTGTCAGCCTGGTGTTGATGGCGATGGCGATGGCGGCGGACGACAGGGTCCACCGGCTCACCTTGTTCGGACTCAGTTTCCAGCCGGCACAGCTTGGCGTGGCCTCGGGCATCATCCTCATCGCATGGCTGCTCCAGGCGCTGCCCAAGGCTCACCGCTGGTTCGGCGCGCCCGCGGCCCGCATCGCCGTCATCGGCGGCGTGGCGGCGCTGCCGTTCCTGATGGTGATGAAAATGGGCGACATGGGCTCGGCGCTGGTCTGGGTGCCGGTGGCGATCGTCGCGCTGATCGTCGGCGGCGCGCCGTTCCGCTATCTCACGTTCATCGGCTTCATCGCCGCAGGTCTGCTGCCGCTCCTATATTTCGTGGCCCTGCCGATGGTTTCCGAACGCGGACCGGAACGCATCGACACCTGGCTGCGCATGCTCCGCGGCAAGCCGGTGGACATTTCCGCCGAAGGTTACGCGCCACACCACATCTCGATGGCCGTCGGCAAGGCGGACTGGAAAGGCGTCGGCTGGAAGGCCACCGCCGAGGATGGATCGCTTCATGCGAAAGGCTTCATCCCGCGCGACACCGCGCATAACGATTACATCTACGCGGTGTTCGCCGAGGAGATGGGGTTCCGCGGCAGCCTGTTGCTGCTCACCGCCTTCGCCACTCTGATGATCGCGGGGCTGTATGTGGCGTTCTACAGCCGCGACGTCTGCGGCCGGGTGCTCGCCAGCCTGATTGTCGCGCTGTTTTTCGCCCACGTCTTCGAAAGCATCGGCATGTGCGTGCTGCTGCTGCCGATCACCGGCATCCCGATGCCGCTGATGAGCTACTCCGGCACCTTCGTCATCATCTGCATGTTCCTGTTAGGACTTCTGCAAAGCGTCTGGATCCACCGCAAGAAGAAGCCGGCGGAGCCGGAAACCGAGGAGGCGGCGTGAACGGAAACTTCCACACAGCGGAAGAAATATCTTGATCCACTGTCCTAGTCGTCCTAGGACACCCATATCAGCTATGGACCGCCTTCCGTTCCAGATCGAGATCCAGCCGGGGAGTCCCGCTTACGAGCAGGTCATCCAGGCGGTGCACCGCGCCGTGGCACGGGGGATATTGGCGGAAGGCGATCCGTTTCCCTCGGTGCGGGTGCTCGGCAGGGCGGCGAGAATCAATCCGAACACAGCCCACAAGGTGGTGCAGGCCTTGGTGGCGGAGGGCACTCTGGAAGTCCTGCCGGGCCGCGGCACCCGCATCGCGCCGGCGGTGAAGCGCTCGGCCCGCCAGCGGTTGAACATGATCCGCGCGGACATCGAGTCACTCGTCGTCGAGGCGCGGCGCGTGGGTTTCGAACTCGAGGATTTGAACCAGGCGCTGCGCGACGCGTGGCACGCCTTGGACCATCACTCAAAAACCACAAAACAACCATGAACGAACACGTGATCGACATCAGCGGAGTGAGCATGCACTTCGGAAAATTTCCCGCGTTGGGCGGCATCGATCTGCACGTGAAGCGCGGCACCGCGATGGCCCTGCTCGGCGAAAACGGCGCGGGCAAAACCACCACGCTGCGCATCCTGACGAACCTCTACCGCGCCACTGGCGGTAGTGGCAGCGTGCTCGGCCGGCCGCTCGGCACCGACGACGCCGGCTTTTTCCAACGCATCGGCTACGTTTCCGAAAACCAACGCCTGCCGCTCCGCTGGTCGCTGCAAGGACTCATGGACTACCTGCGCCCGCAGTATCCGACATGGGACGACGCGTTCTGCGACGAACTGATCGACAACTTCGAGCTGCCGCGCCAGCGCAGGCTCGGGCACATGTCACGCGGCATGCAGATGAAGGCCGCGCTGGTCGCCTCGCTCGCCTACCGGCCGGAGTTGCTGCTGATGGACGAGCCGTTCAGCGGACTCGATCCGCTGGTCCGCGAGGAACTCATCGATGGCATTCTCGACCTCATGGACGGCGGCAACTGGACGTTGCTGCTTTCCTCCCACGACATCCACGAAGTCGAGCGCCTGTGCGATTCGGTGTCCGTCATCGAACACGGAAGGATCGTGCTGAGCGAACCGCTCGACAGCCTGCAACACCGCTTCCGCCGCTGGTCGATCCACACCGCCGCCGCCTGCGAGCGAAACGACTTCCCGGGCGACTGGCTGCTCGTCGAGCGGCACGATCCGAGCCGCTGGAGTTTCGTGGAAACCCGGCACGATCCGGAATCCTCGCCCGGCCGCATCGGAGAGTTCTTCGGCCCGCTTGCCGCCTGTGATTCCGAATCACTCTCGCTGCGCGACATCTACCTCGTGCTCGCCAAGGACAAGAAACGCCAGCGCCGCGCCGCACGCTCCGCCGCCTGAAAAACCCTTATCCGTTTCCAAACGCCATGTTCCTCCTCCGACTCAAAACCGAATTCGCCGAGAACCTGAAACTCGTGCTCGCGCTATGGCTCGCGCTGGGTGTCATCGTTTGGTCGTTCTTCGATTGGTGGCTCGCGCCACTCGACGGGCAAGGAAACGAGGGCATCATGGGCGGCATCGCGATCCTCGCCGTGGGTGCCATCGTGTTCTTCCTGGTCTCCACCATGTTCAAGCGCGACGACTTGAAACATCCGCAGGACTTCTGGGCCACACGCCCGATCCGGGCCTTCATCTTCTTCGGTGCCAAGCTGGTCTTCGCATGGCTGGCGGTGGTGTTGCCGGTTGGCGTGTTGGCGACGGTTCTCGGCTTCGTCGCGGGCATCGGCGGCCAGGCGATCTGGCATGGTTTGGAAACGATGTTGTGGGCGGGATTCGTCACCAGCCTGCTGGCCTTGAGTTGCATGGCATTTCCCGGTGGCGGGCGTTCACTTCTCTGCAAGCTGGCATACTTCGGCGGTGTGATCGTCACATGCATCATTCTGTCGAATGTCGAAAGTTTGCCATGGCGCAGCTACTCCGTGAGTGAGACGCGGATCGGATGGAACCTGCTGGTCATGCTCTGTTTGCTGACTGCCGGTTTCATCTGGCAAGGCGTGCGCCAGATTCGTGACAAACACCGGCGTCAGAATCCTGCATTTTTCGTCGCCACCGGAATTCTGACCGTTTTTCTCGTCACCTTCGTGCCTCTGCCCGGCGGTCTTTCAAACCTGGCAATAACGTCCAAGGCAAACACCTCGCCGAAAGTCACCAAGGCCAAAGTCAGCTTGGAAAACATGACCTTCGGCCACAAGGATGGAGCCGCGTTCGTCTCGATGAGCATCGAATTGATACCGGATGAACCCATTTCCGGCGATGCGCTCGAATTCACGGACGCGGACATCCGTGTCACGGACCCGAACGGCATTCCCCAACGGGTGGAAATCTCCCACATGGCAAGCATGAGGCTTACGAACACGCATGGGGTGATTGGGCATGCGCCGACTCTCGATTATTATGTGTTCGAGCGCCAGCCGGGTTCGAGATCGGGAATGTCATCGGGGTCGGATCACGAAAAAAGCGGGATCGTCGCATCACTGCCCCGCAAAAAAATCAGGATATCAGGCAGGATGACGCTGAACGGGCTCCAATACCGGACGATTCATCGCAGCACCCTCACCCAGCCATTTGCAATCAAGGAAAGCGGAATGCGGGTCGCTTTCATCAACTCGCCCGATCGCCACACCGGACGTGAAAGCTCGGTCATCTGGAAAGCCTACATGCCTCCTTTGGTGACCTCTCTGTCGGGATATCGACAGGACATGGTCCGGTTCCGGCTGGAGCACTCCCCGTCGCATGATCTGCATTGGTATGACCGCCTGGAAGGTGGCGGAAGCGGTGGCGGCGCGTTCTTCGGTCCCTAC
>DATISV010000582.1:0-5296 GCA_035468505.1 Luteolibacter sp.
GAAGACGAACAGGGCGAGTCCGAACTCCTTCAGAAACGAAAGCAGATGCGGGTCCAGCCGCAGCCCGAGATGCCCGAGCAACAGGCCGCTGAACAACATCCCGGCCACGCCGAGCTTGATGCCGCGGATGCGGATGCCGCCGAGCAAAAGGCCGAGGATCGCGGTGAGTGATATCACCAGGATCGGTTCGGCATGCGGGGAAATTTCCCGGACGGATTGCATGAGGCCGTTCACGCGGCGGATGCTGGCCGGGGCGCCCGGCGGCGGCAATCCCTATGATGGGCGTCGAACATCGGATGCCGGACGAGCTTGCGGTGGGGTGAGGCGTCGTTAAGATGCCGCGATGAATCGCAGGGAACGCAGGCGAAAGGCCCGGAGCGGCGGCCGGTTGGCAATCATGGCGGCGGGCTTGATCGTCGTCTGCCTGGTGGCGGCGGCGGTGGTTCTCGTGGCGGTGAGAAATTACCTGCACAGCGATGCGTTCCGGCAGTTGTTGTCGGAAAAAGTCAGCGCGGCGGCCGGGGTGGAGGGAGGTTTCTCGCCGTTGCGCTGGGATGGTTTTTCGCTGGATACCGACTCCTTCGCGGCGACTGGAGATGGACCGGTGCGCGAGTTGCGGGTCGATGGTTTGCACACCGAGGTGGCGATCGGTGGCGTGCGCCGGGGAGTGTGGGATCTCAGGAATTCTCGCGCGCGCAGACTCGCCGTGAAGCTCGACACGCGCGGCCCGCAGGATGCCGCGGATCCGCCGCGCGAGCCACGTCCGACTGCCGAGGACTCGAAACAGGGCGGCTGGCTGCCCCGCAAGGTGGAGGTCAACGGGCTCGCCTTGGACGAAGTCTCGCTGGAGGCGCTCACCGCAAATGGCCCGCTGACGGCGCGCGGGATGCGGCTCGAAGTGGAGAAATCGGGCGGTCCGGATTCCTATCGAGCGGTGATTTCCGGAGGCACGGTGACGTTTCCGGGCGAGCGGCTGCCGGTGCTGCGGCTTGACCGGGCGCGGATCCACGCGCAGCCGCTCGGAGTTTTCCTGACGGGGCTGGAGGCGGGTGCCTGGAGTGCCGCGCGGCTGGAAGCGGACGGCGAGTGGGATCGCGCGACGAAGCGCCTGACGCTGGACGGCCGCGTGTCCGATGTGAAATGCGAGGAAATCCTGAGCGAGGACTGGGCTCGCCGGTTGAATGGCAAATTGTCGTCGGATTTCGTGATGCGCAGCGCAGACGATCGCACCGCCGCCAATGGCCGGCTGGTATTGGAAAACGGCATTTTGACCGCGCTGCCGGTGCTCGACGTGCTGGCCGCCTATCTGGACACCAGCCGCTTCCGCACGCTGGTGCTCAGCGAGGCGCATGCCGATTGGCGCTGGCAGGACGGGGAAATGGTGTTCGGCGACATCGTGTTCGCCAGCGAAAGCCAGATCCGGCTCGAAGGAAACCTGGTCATCCGGGATCGCCAGCTCGACGGCAGATTCATGCTGGGCGTCGCGCCCGGCACACTGTCGTCCGTGCCCGGGGCCGAAACCCATGTGTTCACACCCGGCACGCGCGGCATGTTGTGGGCACCGATGCGCGTCACCGGCACGCTCGACAAGCCGCGCGAGGACCTCAGCGACCGCATGATCACCGCCGCCGGACTCCGGCTGTTGGAAACCATCCCGGGCAGCGGCGGGGAAAAAGTCCTCAAGTTCTCCCGCGCCGTGCTTGGCGACAACCCGCAGGAGGCCGTCGAACGAGGCGTGAAAATCATCGAGGAAGGCAGTCGCACCGTGCGCGAGGTGAGCGGCCTGCTCGATGGCATTCTCGGCGGCGGCCGCGAACCCGCTCCCGATGATCCCGACCGGTGATGAAGCTCTCTGCACCATGCGACGGCGAATTTTTCGCCAGCCGTGACGATTCTGTCACTGGCACCCGGTTGTGGCCGGGTATGGTTCCGAATGCAAATTCCGCCCTGTGTTTACTTCGTGTTGGCACGATGCTTGCAACCCGGAGACTCGAACTGACATAATAGTAAAGTGAATTTCCCCCATCGATGGCATTCCGGCATCGGCAGACGCGCATTCACCCTGGTGGAAATGCTGGCCGTCATCGCGGTGATCGGTATCCTGCTGGTGGCTGGCGTCAGATTGCTCGGCGACACTGGTGCCCAGGCGCGGCGCGCGGCCAGCGACACCGTGACCGGCCTGATCGAGCAGGCGCGCACCGCGGCCATCACCACGCGCTCGCATGTGATTCTCGCCATCGCCGAGCCCGGCGACCTGCCCGCAGGCGACAACCGCTGCCGGCTCGGATTGTTCAAGGTGGACGAGTGGCCGGACGACACCAGCGGCGAGGTGCCTGCCGTGCTGATGAACCGCTGGCGCGTTTTGGAAAACGGCATCGTGCTCGCCAGCGGTGACGAAGGCGAACCGCTGCCGAATCCGCTCGACGCCCCCGAACTGCGCATCCGCTACGGCACCGGCGGCAATGTCCGCACCGTGGAAGTCCACGCGCTCGCTTTCAACCCGCGCGGCGGTCTGCGGTTTCCCGAGGGATCCACCCCCGTCCAGCTCCGCATCGCCGAGGGCGCCTATCGAAACGGCACCGCCGTACCGGCCCGGCGTGGCGAGCGGCGGAGTATCGCCGAAAACCGCCTCAAGATCGGCCGCGTCATCGCCCGGCCCTATCGCACAAACTGAATGAAAACCGCCGCTCCATATCGCAGATTCCCGCGCGGTGCCTCGCTGGTCGAGGCGGTCATCGCGGTGGGCGTGCTCGCGGTGGCGGTGCCGCTGGTTTTCGGCACGCTGGCGGAGGCCGGGAAAAACGGCTCATCCGCCCAGGCAGAAACGCGCGCCACCTGGATCGTTCGCGACTGCATTCGGGAAATCGAGGCCTCGCGCGACGGTCGCCCGCAATATTTCACCGCCACCACCACTGGTCAGGCATTCCCGCCGGCGGGCGATGTCTGGGCGCTCGCGTTCTCATCGGACGGCAGCGCCGCCGGCAAGGTTTCCAAAGCGCAATACTATAGCGGCTTGAAGGAACTCGATGGCAGGTCGGTGCGCTTCATCGCCGTACTCGAAGCCGTTTCCGGAAACATGACACCCGGCACCACGCCCATGCTCGATGCCCGGATTTCCATCGAATACCCGGCCTCCGCTCCGGCGGATCGCCGCGACAAGCTCGATTTCCACACCCGCATTCCATGATCCGCCGCAGCGCCAACCGTGGCTTCACCCTGATCGAACTGCTCGCCTCCGTGGTGGTCGGCTCCATCGTGCTGCTCGCGGCGGCGGCCTTGCTGGGCAGCTCCGGCG
Source organism: Luteolibacter sp. (assembly GCA_035468505.1). Taxonomy (GTDB): domain Bacteria; phylum Verrucomicrobiota; class Verrucomicrobiia; order Verrucomicrobiales; family Akkermansiaceae; genus Luteolibacter. The sequence continues at coordinate 3,296 of DATISV010000582.1, forward strand.
AGGGCTACGAGCGCGTCGGCGGCGGCGTGGCCACCGAGCGCGAGGCCCGCGCGTTGATCAGCCAGCTCACCGCCGATCTCGCCACCGCACGGTTTCACAAGGACGGCCCGATCGAATCCACCGGCACCGCCTGGCCCGCCGCGCGGCTCGGGTTTCTCAGCCTCCAGCCGGCGGAGACCCAATCGCGCGACGGACGCATCGGCGACCTCTGCGCGGTGCATTATTACATCAAGGATCTCGATATCGGCGGCAAAACCGTGCGTTGCCTGATGCGCGGATTCCGCGAAAGCGCCGATACCTTCACGGCTCTCGGAAATGATAACATATCTTCACTCTTCCAGCCCGATGACACGCTCGACGAACCCGTCGCCTTCAACGTGACGGCCTTCGAGGCGCGTCCGATGTCGCGCGACGAAACCGGCGCCTGGCGCGAGTGGACGCGCAACAACGACAAGGGACCCGAAGCCTTCGATGTCCGCATCGTCATCGTCCGTCGCGAACTCGCCGGCCGGCTGCGCACCACCGCCGACTGGGACGGCGGCAACACGCAACTCGGAACCGATGCCAATGCCGCCCGCAACCGCTATCTCGAAACCTACGGAGCGATGATCCGCTTTGGAAACCATGAGTCTTTCTAACAAACATCGCGGATTCGCCCTGCCGGCCGTGCTGGTGGTCGCCAGCGCGCTGCTCATCCTCGCGGTGGGCGCGCTGCTGGTGGTGGGCATCGAGCGCAACACCGCTCGCTCCTTCGTGGACCGCGAACGCGCGGAACTCGCCGCCCGCGCCGGACTCGAGGACGTCCGCGGCATCCTCACCGCGGAAGCCGCCAACGACGACTTCGTCGTCATCCAGTCCACGCTGCAGAATCCAGTCACCCAGGGAGCCAATCCCGCGCCGCACCTCTTTATCGCCCGCGGCAAGGATAGCGTCGGCGCGGGCAGCGCCTTCGATTTCCGCTACATCCCGCTCTTCAGCACCGCCGACCGACCGGGCGACGCACCGTTCGCGGCACCGGAAATCGAAAACCTGACCGGCGGCAGCGACGAACACATCGATTTCACCACGCTGCCATGGCTCGACAAGGCGCGTGCCGCCTGGCTGCCGGTGCGCGATCAACAAGGCCGCATCGTCGCCCGCTATGCCTACTGGGTGGAGGACCTGCAAGGCCGCGTCGATCCCGCCATCGCTGGCAATGACAACGGCGAAAACGGCAGTCACGCCCGCGCCGCATGGCCGTTCCCCGCACCCGGGCTCAACGACCAGCCCGAAGCCGACGACGAGCCGATGCTCGATCAGATCGCGCTTTTCGCCCTCGATCCCGCCGCCACCGACACCGCGCAGGGCGAGCTTGGCAAAACCCTGCTGGAAAACCGCAAGCTGCTCGTTTCCCCGGATTCGCAGCTCGCCGCTGCCGAAATCCGGCCGCCGCTCGATCGCCTCACCGCCGCCTCCGCCGATGGCGGTTTCGCCGGAGACCTCATCGACCCCAGGGCCCGCGCCGTGGAACGCGGACTCGCCACCAATCTCCAGCCTTGGCTCGAGCGCCCGCTCATTCCACACGCCGCCGGCATCGATCCCGCCTCCGCCGGCGAACCGAAACTCAACCTCAACCGCCTGCTCGCCGACGACCGCGACTCCGCCGTCGCCGAAATGGCCGAACACATCGAACGCGCCCTCCCCGATTTCGACAACCGCAAGGGCGGCTTCCCCGACGATTACCTCAAAACCCTCGCCGCCAACGCGCTCGATTATGCCGACGACGACAGCGACGCCACCGTCGGCGACGATTATCGCGGCATCGATGCCTATCCGTTGGTCAGCGAGTATCTGCTCAAGACCCGCTGGGAAACGATCCGCACCGAGAACGGCCGCAAGTTCATGGTGCTGTCCGCCACCGTCTATGTGGAACTCTGGAACATGACCAACGTCCCGGTGAGCGGCGAGGCGCAGGTGAGTTATGAAACGAAATATCAATTCCAGATTCCTCCGAACCCCAAC
>DATISV010000583.1:0-5620 GCA_035468505.1 Luteolibacter sp.
GAGCGCCGCGACGCCGAGGTGGACTCGCTCAACGCGATCGACGGAATCAACTGCGCGCGCCCCGAGGCGACGTTCTATCTCTTCCCCAACGTCACCGAAGCCATGTCGCGTCGCGGCTTCGACAACTACGACGCCTTCCGCAAGGCGGCACTCGAGACCACCGGCGTCTCGTTCTGCACCCGCCTCCATTTCGGCCGCGCCATCCCCGGCGAAACGGATCGATACATCCGCCTCGCCTATTCCGGCATCAACACCGACCAGATCGCGGAGGGACTTGCCAAACTAAAACGGTTCATTGAGGCTTGATCCAGCCATGAAAAAACCCAGCTACCCGAAAATCGGCATCCGTCCCACCATCGACGGCCGACTCGGCGGCGTGCGCGAATCGCTCGAAAAACGCACCATGGAACAAGCGAAAGCCGTGGCCGAGCTTTTCACCTCCACGCTCCGCTATCCCGATGGCTCGCCGGTCCAGTGCGTGATCGCGAGCACCTGTATCGGCGGCGTGGCCGAGGCCGCGGCCTGTGCGGAAAAGTTCAAACTCAACAATGTGGGAGTCTCTCTAACAGTCACTCCCTGCTGGTGCTACGGCTCGGAAACCATGGACATGGACCCGCACACGCCCAAGGCGGTGTGGGGATTCAACGGCACCGAGCGTCCCGGTGCGGTCTATCTCGCCGCCGTGCTCGCCGGCCACACGCAGAAGGGCCTGCCGGCCTTCGGCATCTACGGCAAGGATGTCCAAGCCGCCACCGACACGAAGATCCCCGCCGACGTGCGGGAAAAACTCCTCTCCTTCGCCCAATGCGGGCTCGCCGTCGCGCTCATGCGCGGCAAGTCCTACCTTTCGATCGGCGGCACCTCGATGGGCATCGCCGGATCGGTGGTGAATCCCGCGATGTGGGAGAAGTGGCTCGGTATGCGCGTGGAAGCCGTGGACATGAGCGAAATCGCAGGCCGCATGCGCAAAGAGCAATATGATAAAGAGGAATTCGCCACCGCCTTGGCGTGGGTGAAAAAACACTGCAAGGAAGGCAAGGATTATAACTCACCGCAAACCACCCGCTCGCGCGAGCAGCTCGATCAGGAGTGGGAGGACAGCGTTAAGATGGCCCTCATCGCGCGCGACCTGATGGTCGGCAATCCGGTGTTGAAGAAAATGAAACTCGGCGAGCAGTCGCACGGCCACAATGCCATCGCCGCAGGTTTCCAAGGCCAGCGCCAGTGGACCGACCATTTTCCCAACGGCGACTTCATGGAGGCGATACTCAATTCGTCCTTCGATTGGAACGGCAAGCGTCCGCCCTACATCCTCGCCACCGAGAACGACGCGCTCAATGGCGCGGGCATGTTGTTCGGCTGGCTGCTCACCCACAGCGCGCAGATTTTCGCCGACCTCCGCACCTATTGGAGCCTGGAGGCCATCGAACAAGCCAGCGGCCACAGCCTCAGCCTCCCGGAGGTCGAGGACGGCATCCTCCACCTCATCAACTCCGGTCCCGCCGCGCTCGACGGCACCGGCGAGCAATCGCGCAAGGGCGTGCCCGCCATGAAACCGTTCTGGGAAATCTCCGATGCGGAAATGAAACGCTGCCTCAAGGCCGCCACCTGGCACCCGTCCATCACCGAATATTTTCCCGGCGGCGGCTGGAGCACCCGCTACCGCACCAAGGGCGGCATGCCCGCCACCATGATCCGCCTCAACCTCGTCGATGGGCTCGGCCCCGCGCTGCAAATCGCCGAGGGCCGGACAATCGACCTGCCCGATGAAATCCACGACGCGCTCGACCAACGCACCAACCCGACCTGGCCGACCACCTGGTTCGCGCCCAATCTAACAGGCGAAGGCGCGTTCCGCAGCACCTACGAGGTGATGAACCACTGGGGTGCCAATCACTGCGTGATGACCTGCGGCCACGTCGGCCATTTGTATATCACACTCGCCTCGATGCTGCGCATTCCGGTTTACATGCACAACGTCGCCGAGGACCGCGTCTTCCGCCCCAGCGCCTGGCGCGCCTTCGGCACCGCGGATCTCGAGGGAGCCGATTTCCGCGCCTGCGGAAACTACGGCCCGCTCTATGGCAAGGTGTGAACTCAGAACGGCATGCTTACCGACGCGGAGACAAGCCATTGATGCCAGTCCGTCGAACCATCGTTGAGCCTGTAGCGCACTGAGGAATCGAAGCTCAGGCGGTCATTGAAAAAGCCCCGTCCGTAGGCCAGGAAAAGGCTGTAGTTTTCCTCGTTGTCGCGGGTCACCAGGGTGTTGCCGACATCGTCGTATTCCGAATAATTGAATTCGATCCCGCCGCTCACTGTGCCCCTTGTCAAACTGTGCTCAAGTAGCGAACTGAACCCGTAGTTGTTGACCAGATAGCCGGTGCTGCTTGGCGAGGGCACCGTGTCGGTGCGCAGCGAGTTGACCCAGCTCCAACGCTCGTTGATCACATAGCGGCACTTGAGATTGGCGCTCAGGTTCACACTGTTGTCACCGGTGTCGGAATCCTGGGAAAATTCCGGACCGAGCGTGGCCGAGAGCCAGATGCGCTCGCCGGCGCGATAGCGGCCCTCAAGCAAAAGCGCCCATGCGTCGCGGGTGCCCGAGTTGTCGGATTCCGACTGGGTGTAGCGAAGAGTCGCGCCCATGGATGTGCGCCCGGTCGCCCGCCAGAGACCGCCGACGTATCCACCATGAACCGTCGAGCCTTCGAGACCGCCTGAGGAATAATCGGACATGGAGTAGAACAATCCGCCATTGATCGATGTCCGGCTGGCGATTTCCCGGTTGGCGCGCACTCCGGCGCCGACCACCCAACCGGTGGTGAATGCTCCCGTGAAACGATCGGTCCCGGTCAGCTCCGCGTAGTTGGCATACAACGAGACCTCGGTCCGGCTGCCGCGCATGGTGTATAAAATGTCGCCGGAGTGGTCGATGTCGTTGAGATCGGTGTTGTCCAGAAATGCGCGGAACGTGGGTTCGTACCGGGCCGAAAAGGTATGGGTCGCGCCGCCTTCCGGGTCCGAGGTATAGACCAGAGAAGGTTCGAAGAGCACCGAGATTTCGTCATCGGTGTTGCTTGAGGTAAGGAAGAAATTCGAGTCGTAAACGGCCCCCAGAGTCGCATTGAGCGCAAAAGCGCCTTTGATTCCGCTCTCGATACCGGTGGTTTCTTGCAGCAGATCGGCGGTGGTTGGCACGAAGCGGCCGAGACCCAGCGGATCGGAGTCCGCCACCCGGAGCGCGAAGTCCTGGGCGGAACCCGTGCTGCAAACGATGAGGCTTGCGGCAATGGCGGGATTCCATCCACGACGGAACCGGAGGCTTGTATGAGATGTCATAAGTATGGATGGAAAATCGGCGGGTGCTTGATACTTAGTGAATCGCGGAGGCGATGTCAACTCCGCAGGCCGACATGGCTGCGTGTATCCCCCCCTTGTGCCCGGCGCGAGACGAAGCCGCCCGCCGTGCCCGCCGCAAGTCCGGAGGCGAACCCGAAAACGTGCCCGAGCACATCGGTGTTGGAGTCCACTCCGCCGCCGCCCAGCCAACCTAACAAAACGATCCCGGCCACCACCGGCGCGGTGGTCCGGGCCCATGGCAGACGGGTGCCCTCACGCAGCAGGGCGGCAAACGCTAGCCCGCACAGGATGCCCAGCGCGCCGAACACCGCGGTGGAAGCGCCGATGGAAACGAAGGATTCAGGCCATGCCACCGTTGAAACGATCGCGTTGCCGAGTGTGCCGCAAACCAAGATCATCAGCCATGCGCGCCATCCGCCGATGAGGCGCGAGAGCAAGGTGCCGAAAATCGTGCCGCTCACCAGATTGCCGACGAGATGCGGCACGTCCGCATGCAGGAAAAGCGCGGTGAATGGCCGCCAGAGTTCCTTTTTGCCGATCAGGTCAGTGCTCGAAGACGCCGCACGCTCCACCAAACCGGGATCCGCCATCTGCCATGCGAACACGCCGATCAACAGCGCCGTCCACAACGCGCAAAGGCTCCATGCGGGAGAATGGCGGAACACTTCCTCCACCTCGCGGCGCATTGCGGGCGCGGTGGATTTCTCTTCCTCGTATGCCTCGATTTCCCGGCTGATCCCGGCCGCCGCATCGGCTTCCGCCAACAGCGGATAGCGGCCCGTTTCATCCGCCGGCATCAGCCAATACGGCTCGCGCATCGCCAGGATCACCAAGCCATGCTCGTGCGCCTCGGCGGGGTCCGCATAACGCCCCACCTCCGCGAGGTCTTCGTAAACCTCCGGCTCATGCGCGTCGTTTTCTGGCGGTGGATTCATCTTGCCGCAGGGCAGGCCACCATCGCCGCGATTGCGGAAAAAGGAATCCGAAAAACCACTCACCGCACGCGCTCCAGCAACCACGGCAACAAGGCGTCGATCTTGAGACGCTCCTGCTCCATCGAATCGCGGTGGCGGATGGTCACGGTGTCCTTCAACTCCTCACCCTGCTCGCCGAGCGTTTCGAAATCGACCGTCACGCAGAACGGCGTGCCGACTTCGTCCTGGCGGCGGTAGCGGCGGCCCACGGCTCCGCTGTCGTCGTAAAACACGGGCATCCACTTCTGGAGCTTCTTCTGGATCTCCCTCGCGATGCGCACCTGCTCCTCGTTTTTCTTCAGCAACGGGAAAATGCCCACCTTGATCGGAGCCATCGCCGGCTTGAAGCGCAGCACGGTGCGGACGTCCTCCTTGCCCTTGTCGTCGGTTAGAACCTCCTCGTCGAAGGCCTCGCAGATCAACGCGAGCACCGTGCGGTCGCAACCGGCGGACGGCTCGACCACATGCGGCAGGAACTTCTGTTTCGTTTCCTCGTCGAAGTATTCCAGCGGCTTGCCCGAAGCCTTTTGGTGGACACCGAGATCGTAGTCGGTGCGGTAGGCCACGCCTTCGAGTTCCTGCACGCCGAAGGGAAACTCGTATTCGATATCATAGGTCTTCTTCGAGTAAAACGCGCGCTCGCCGTCCGGCACGTCGAGGATGTGCAGCTTTTCGCGCGGGATGCCGATTTCCTCGTAAAACTTCAGCCGCTCCTCCAGCCACTCGTCGGTGAGGCGCATGCCGTCTTCCGGATGGCAGAAGTATTCGATTTCCATCTGCTCGAACTCGCGCGAGCGGAACGTGTAATTGCGCGGGTTGATCTCATTGCGAAACGACTTGCCCACCTGCGCGATGCCGAACGGCAGCTTCACCCGCGAGGAATCCAACACGTTTTTATACTGCACGAAAATCGACTGCGCCGTCTCCGGACGGAGATAGGCGATCTGCTCGCCGGTCGCGCCGAAATTCGTCTGCAACATCAGATTGAACTGCCGCGGCTCGGTCAGTTCGCACTTCGGCGACTGGCCGGGGCACACGCTCGGCTTCTCCTTGCATTGCGAGGTTTCGAGATTGTCCGCGCGGAAGCGGCCTTTGCACGTTTTGCAATCGACCATCGGATCGGAAAACCCGCCGACATGTCCCGAAGCCACGAGCACCTGTTCCATCGTCAGGATCGCGCCGTCCCTGCCCACCACGTCGTCGCGTTCCTGCACGGTCTTGCGCCACCAATGATCCTTCAAGTTGCGCTTCAGCTCCGCGCCCAGCGGGCCGTAGTCCCAGCA
>DATISV010000584.1:0-5448 GCA_035468505.1 Luteolibacter sp.
ACGCAACGAAGTCGTAGCCAGCGAACCGGAGGTCCGCAAGCAAGCCGAAGAGTATCAGAAACTCATGGTCGATGAAATGACCAAGGTGGAGCCGGAAACCCCCAAGCTGCTCGCCAAACGCGACGAACTCGTGCAGCGCTACCGCTCCCTGCAAGACCCTGCGTCGGAAGGCTGATCCCCCGATTCCGACACATCCAAAGCCGGACCCCGATCTGTCGGGGCCCGGCTTTTTCATTCCACCCGGCTGGCAGCCGTCACGTGATCATACGGACCAGAACGCGATCGGCTCAGAGCAGTTGCGATAGAAAAGTTCTGGCTGGGACTGCAAGCGGACCACGTGGTGTAGCGAAGCAGTCGGCATCGATGTAATCGGACTCGATCACGATCTGAAAAGCGAAGGGGGCCTTGGTTTGACGCTGAAAGTGCCCCAGGGATTCGCCTATCGATTCCCGCGAATGCTTCACCTCGGCGAGGAACCACGGATCGCCGTCGCGGATGACAATGAAATCCACCTCGCGCTTCTCCTTGTCGCGCAGATATGCCAATCGGAAGTTCCCCAAGCCCAAGTCATTCCAACCCTCCACAGCCTTGAGCAGATGGCAGGCAATGAATGTCTCCGCACGATCGCCGCGGTCATCGATTCCGGCCCAGTCGCGCAGGAACCACTTGGGCTCCTTGCGCAGGCTGCGGCTGACATTGGCAAACCATGGCTTGAGCTGGAATCCATGATTCAGGCTGCCCAGTGCCTCGCACCAGCGCTTCACCGTCTCGACCCCAACCTGGATATCGCGGGCCAGATTGCTGTAGATGATCTGGTGCCCCGATCGCACGTCCAGCAGTTTTACCAGCATTTCGAGCTGATCGAGGTGCTGGATCTGTGTGAGGTCGCGCACGTCCTCGCGCAGAAGCTGCTGCCTGCGGAGTGACTGCCAACGCCGGCTGAACCGCGCGTCGCGCTTTAAAAAAGGCTCGGGATAGCCACCATGATTCCATAGCGCGGCAAAAGCCTCCTCATCGGGCCGGCGTGGCGGACGCACGGCGCGTTGCGCATCAGGCAGCTCGGTAGTGAGCGTCTCGGCCACCGAAAACGGATGCATGTGATAGAGAAAGTAGCGGCCCATCAGGCTGTCTCCGACACGCCGATATGTGTCCAGGCGGCTCGATCCGGTCACGATAACGCGCATCTGGTCACCATAAGTATCGAAAAAACCTTTCAACAATTGCTTCCCTCGCGGATGTTTGTGCAACTCGTCGAATAGAGCCACGGGGACTTGTTCGCTGAGCTGGTCAAGTCCGAGATGCGCAGCCAACCGGCCCGGACCGCCCAGCAGGATTTCACGGTCGTCCGTGTTGTCCCAATTGAGATAGACCCCGGATCGATTGCTGCAGGTGGTCGTCTTGCCAACCTGCCGCGGCCCGCTGACAAATGCCATTTGGCGGTGACTCGAAAGATGCCCTTCCAACATGGCATCGTAAAGCCGGTCAATCGTTTCCATGGCGTCCATATTACTATCCATCGCAAAATGGTCAAGTCTGTTTTTCGACTTGTCGTAAATTGGTCGGATTCTGTCAGCGCGCTTGGCATGCGCGACATGCACAGGGCCGAGCAAACCGGCACAATACCCGGGCGCGACAAGTTGGCTGGAATTTTTGGACTCTTGATTCCCCCAATCGCACCGCCCAAGCTCCGCCGCATGTCCGCCGCCGCCACGCCGATGATGAGCCAGTATCTGGCGATGCGGAAATCCCTGCCCGCCGACGTGCTGCTGCTGTTCCGGCTCGGCGATTTCTACGAAATGTTCTTCGAGGACGCGAAAACCGCCGCGCCGATCCTCAACGTGGCACTCACCAAACGCGGCGGCACCCCGATGTGCGGCGTTCCCTACCACGCCGCGCAGGGCTATCTCGCCCGCCTGCTCAAGGCCGGCAAACGCGTCGCCATCGCCGAGCAGACATCCGACCCCAAACCCGGCAAGCTCGTCGAGCGCGAGATCGCCCGCATCCTCTCGCCCGGCTCGATCGACGACCTCACCCTGCTCGACGACCAGCGCCCGAACTACCTCGCCGCCGTCTTCCGCCACGGGAAAAACGAGGGCCTCGCCTGCGTGGACCACACCACCGGCGAGTTCACCATCGCCGAGTTTTCCGACCGCGGCCAGTTGCTCGACGAACTCTCGCGCATCGCTCCCTCCGAACTGCTTGTGCCCGACCACCAGACGGCCGACTTCGGCGCTCTGACAAACTGCATGGCCTACGACGGCTATGCGTTTCTCCCCGAGCACGCCACCGGCCTGCTCAAGGACCACTTCAACGTCCACTCGCTCGACGGCTTCGGCTGCGCCGATCTGACCGCCGCCGCGGGCGCCGCGGGTGCCGTGCTGCATTACCTCATTCACTCGCTGCGCCGGCCCTGCGAACACCTGCGGCCACCGCGCGTGCGCGAAAACGCCGCCTTCGTCCTGATCGACGCCGCCTCCCAGCGCAACCTCGACCTGGTCGATTCCCGTTCCGGGAAAAACCACACGCTGCTGGGCGTGCTCGACCGCACCGCCACCCCGATGGGCGCGCGCCTGCTGCGCGACTGGATCCTCCACCCGCTGCGCGACCTCGCCGCCCTAACAGCCCGCCAGGACATCATCGCCGCGTTCCTTGCCGAACCCTTCCTGCTCTCGAAATGCCGCGATTCGCTCAAGGGTATCCGCGACATCGAGCGCACCACCGCCCGCCTCTCCCAAGGCTCCGGCAACGCCCGCGACCTCCAGTCCCTCGCCGTCTCGCTGAGCCACATCCCCGCACTCAAGGAGGATCTCTCATCTCTCTTCAAATCAACAATCAGCAATCAACAATCATCAATCGTCAATCAACTCCACGACTTCAACGACCTAACAACTCTCTTATCAAGCGCCCTCGTCGATGAACCGCCCGCTCACCTCCGCGACGGCGGCATCATCCGCGACGGCTGGTCGGCCGAACTCGACGAACTGCGCGAGGCCTCGCGCGGCGGCAAGGACTGGATCGCCCGCCTCCAGGAACAGGAGCGCAAGCGCACCGGCATCGACTCGCTCAAGATCAAGTTCAACAACGTCTTCGGCTACTTCATAGAGGTCACCGCCGCCAACATCGACAAGGTGCCGGACGACTACACGCGCAAGCAGACCATGGCCAATGCCGAGCGCTACATCACCCCGGCGCTCAAGGAGATGGAAAACAAGGTGCTAGGCGCCGAGGAACGCGCCAAGAAACTCGAGGCCGAACTCTTCGCCGATCTCCGCGCGCAAGTGATCACCCACCTGCCCCGACTGCAGGAAACCGCCGCCGCCGTCGCGGAAACCGACGTCCTTTGCGCGCTTGCCGAAACCGCCCAGCTCCACCGCCACTGCCGGCCGGCGCTCAACGAACATCGCGCTTTCACTATCGCCAACGGCCGCCACCCGGTGCTCGAACAAACGCTCACCGACACCAAGTTCGTCCCCAACGACACCGACCTCGATCCCGACAACGCCCGCCTGCAAATTCTAACAGGCCCCAACATGGCGGGAAAATCCACCTACATCCGCCAGATCGCCCTGATCGCCGTGATGGCCCAGATCGGCGCCTATGTTCCGGCCGATTCCGCCACGCTCGGCCTCGTGGACCGCATCTTCTGCCGCGTCGGCGCGTCCGACGACATCACGCGCGGCCAGTCCACCTTCATGGTCGAGATGAGCGAGACCGCGCTGATCCTCAACCACGCCACCGACCGCTCGCTCGTCATCCTCGACGAGATCGGCCGCGGCACCGCCACCTTCGACGGCCTCTCGATCGCCTGGGCCGTGGCCGAGCACCTGCACGACACCATCGGCTGCCGCGCCCTCTTCGCCACCCACTACCACGAACTCACCGACCTCGCCGAGACCAAGCAGGCCGTCGCCAACTTCAACGTGGCGGTCAGGGAGTGGACCGAGGAAATCATCTTCCTCCACAAGATCCTGCCCGGCGCGGCGGACAAGAGTTATGGCATCCAGGTCGCCCGCCTCGCCGGCCTGCCGAAACCCGTCGTCGAGCGCGCCAAGTCCATCCTCTCCCACCTCGAACTCCACTCGGTGAAACCCGAGCACAAAAAACAGGGCCCCAAGGCCAAGAACACCGTGCAGGACGAGATGCCCAAGGCGCAGACGCCGCAGTTAGATCTGTTTGGGGAGTTTTGAACCAGAATAGCGACACCTATCATACTGAATTTTCCGCCTCAACAAAACTGCCCATGTTCTCATTAGGACAATACGAGGAAATACCCATCGAAGAGTACCCATTCATCGGGTTCGGGATTTCATGGCTGACAGAATACGCACTGCGTTATCACAAACCCCACAACCTGCAGAAGCCCGCGTTAGTCTATCTGGATGAAAACCCTTCAATGGCCGGGGCGGAAAGCGACCTGATTTATTGGTGGCACAAGGCTTTCCTGAAATACCCCGAACTGGAGAACAGGGCGAGATGTCGCATGATCAATAACTCGCTTAAATCGTCAAAATTCAAAACGGAACATCTCCGCGGGTATGCCGAATTCGTTGGAAACCAGCAGGACAGCAAGCCCGAGCGTTGCTGGACATTCCGTGTCTCCCGGATCGGCATTGATCTTCAAACCAGGCAGGCGATCGGGCACTTCTATGTCGATCCGGCAAACTACTGGCTGAACCTCGGTGTCACATTGGTCATGGGATGGGATGAGGAAAACACAATTCATCTAATCAAGGATCACCCGACGATTGGTCCGGGAAAATGATGCTTCCAACCCAGACTTCAACACCCGAAGCCATCAAAGCACCGCCACAAAATCCTCCATCGTCAATCCCGCCTGCTCCACCAGTCCTTTCAACGTCCCGGGCTTGATTGGACGATGCATGGGAACAACGACGGTTCTTCCATCCTTTCGCATGATCCGGTGGGATACCGTCTGCCGCACATCCGAAAACCCGAGGCGGATGGGCGAAATGAAGTCCGACGTGAAAGCCATGGCGGAAAAACGCATGTCACGCACCAGGTCATGACGGCGTTGGGCTGCAACAGGCACCCTCACTCAAAGAACCCGCGATGGCGCTCGATCAAGCGCCGGTTCTTCTTCGTCGGCCGACCGCGCAGGCCGTCCTTGCGCGACTGCTGCCATTCCTCGCGCGCGCTCCACACCTCCGCCGCGGTGCTTTCCTCGTAGCACGCCCGCGCCTCGGGTGCGCCGACCCGCTGCTCGATCAAGCCCACCACGGATACAGTCCGCGTGCCCGGCCCTTCCGGAAACGGCAGTTCCAGCAAATCGCCCGCATGCAGCGCCGACGCGGCCTTCAGCGCATGCCCGCGCCGCTTGACCTTGCCCGCGGCGCACATCTCCGCCGCCAGGCCGCGCGTCTTGAACAATCGCACGGCCCACAGCCACTTGTCGGTGCGCGCGGTGTCGGACATGGAAAAATTCAAGAC
>DATISV010000585.1:0-4373 GCA_035468505.1 Luteolibacter sp.
CCACGATGATGGATGGAACGAACAATTTCACCATCGAGACGCTGATGCGCGCCGCCGATGCGGTGGATGCCGAGCTGGAGCTGACCATCGTGCCCAAGGATCACAAGATCCGCTGGGTCACCTATCGGGACGAAGACGTTCACACGTCATTTGTTCCGGCACTCCAGCCGGTGGAAGAACCCCAAACCCGCTTCGTGCTCGAAGAGCCCGGACGCGACGATCACGCCGATGCCGCATAACACATCACCGCTGGCGTTGTTGAGCCATCGCTTCATCGCCTTCGAATGCCGGGCCACCACCGGCGAGAACACCGGCGGCGCGCTTGCGATGACCACCAGTCAGGAAATCGCCGCGGCTTCGGATGACCCGCTGCATTGGAAAGTCATTCTCACCGTGGAGTTTTGTCCGGAGGACAATGCCATGCCCTCCACCTACGAAGGACGGGCCGTGATCGCTGGAGAGTTCCGCATTCATGATTCATTCGAGGAAAAAAACCGCGAGGCATTGATCCGTGTGACCGCTACTTCCATGCTCTACGGTGCGTGCCGGGAAATGGTGGCCGGTTTCACCGCGCGGTCGATTCACGGCATGCTCACGCTGCCATCCATTTCTTTCCGCAAATCGAAAGAATCCCAACATGGCGATCCGTCCGATTGAATACGCTGAACCGAAGGCAGCGGTGGACCGCGCTACAAAAAAATTCCAGCAACCATGAAAGTAACCTACGATTCCGAAGTGGATGTGCTCCGCGTGCTTTTCAGCAACGCGCATGAAGACAAGCCCGGCGTGATTCTGGACTACGATGCGGCGGGCAATGTGGTGGGCCTGGAAATCCTCAATGCCAGCAAGCGCGTGGACAACCCGCGGGAGGTGGACTACGCGGTGACGGCCTGAGCGTGGCGGCCGAAGCCTCATCCGACAAAGCGCTGCACGATGGGCATGCGGCGGCCGATGCCGAAGGCTTTGGAGGTGACGCGCAGGCCGGGGGCCGCCTGGTGGCGTTTCCATTCGTTGAGATCGACGCGGCGCTGCACCCAGCGGACGGTGTGTTCCTCGAACCCGCGGGCGGTGATTTCATCGGCGCTCATCTGGTGCTCGACGTAGAGTTCGAGAATGGCATCGAGGATTTCGTAGGGCGGCAGGGTGTCCTGGTCCTTCTGGTCGGGCCGCAGTTCGGCGCTGGGCGGTTTTTCGATGGTGTTCCAAGGGATGATTTCGCGCGCGCGGTTGATGTGGCGCGCGAGTTGATAGACGCGGGTTTTCGGCAGGTCGGAAATCACGGCGAGTCCGCCGTTCATGTCGCCGTAGATGGTGCAGTAGCCCACGGCGAGTTCGCTCTTGTTGCCGGTGGTGAGCAGCAGGTGGTTTTCCTTGTTGGAAAGGGCCATGAGCATGAGTCCGCGAATGCGGGCCTGCATGTTTTCCTCGGTGACGTCCTCGGGTTTGCCGTCGAAGACCGGACGCATCGTTTGCTTGATGGCGTCGAACGCGGCGGCGATGGAAACCTCCACGCAGCGCATGCCGAGCTTGCGCGCGAGTGCGTGCGAGTCCTCCACGCTGCCGCGCGAGGAATACGGGCCGGGCATCGTCATGCCGTGCACGTTTTCCGGACCGAGCGCCTCCACGGCGATCGCCGCGGTGACCGCGGAATCGATCCCGCCGCTCAGGCCGAGACACACGCTGCTGAAACCGCACTTCGTCACGTAATCGCGAACGCCGATGACCAATGCGTCGTGAAGTTGGCCGACATCGTCATCGCACAACGCGGCGTCGTCCTCCGAGATGGCGAAGGGATCGCAGACGCGGCAGGTTTCGGTGAATCCCGGCAGTTGTTCGACGATCCGGCCGTTGGCGCCGGCGATGAGCGAGTGGCCGTCGAACACCAACTGGTCGTTGGCACCCACGGTATTGCAATAGACCACCGGCTTGCGGATGCGGCGGGCGATGCCGCCGATCATGGCGCGCCGCGTGTCCGGCTTGCCGAGATGGAATGGCGAGGCGCTGATGTTGGCTAACAGATCGATGCCGGCGGCGGCCAGTTCGTCCACCGGGTCGCGCTGGTAGAACGGGCGCTGGAGGTAATCCTCGGTCCAGATGTCCTCGCAGATCGTGACACCGACGCGCATGCCGTTCCACACGATTGGCTCGCATGTTTCGCCGGGCTCGAAATAGCGGCGCTCGTCGAAGACATCATAAGTGGGCAGCAGCGTTTTCCAGACGCGATGGCGGATTTCCCGGCCTTCGAGCCAAGCCGCGGCGTTGCGAAATGGCTTGCCCGGCCGCGTCGGATGATGGTGGTCCACATAACCGACCACCAGCGGAACGGCGTCGATCTCACCGGACAGATAATCGAGCGCCTGCAGACACTTCGGCACGAACTGCGACTTGAAAACCAGATCGCGCGGCGGGTAGCCGACGAGCGAAAGCTCGGGCGTGAGCACCAGATCCGCACCGGCATCGAGGCATTCGCGGTAGGCGGCGAGGATGCGCTTCGCATTGCCGGGGAAATCGCCGACCACCGGGTTGATTTGCGCGATGCCGATCTTCATGTTGTGTGCGGCGAGGAAACACCGGAGGCGGATGGTTGCGAAAGCCAAAACCATCCAAGCATGCATCGAGCGTCCGCTTGACTGTGCCCGGCCGGCGGCCATCATCGCGGCATGAAACATTATTTTTTGGGATTCGCCCTCTTGGTCATGGCGCTGTCGATGAACTCTTGCGGAATCTTCGAAACGCTGGGCCGGACCGTGGGCAACACGGTGCAGAAAGTGGGCTCGATCGGCAGGTGATTTTCACACGCATCCCTCGCGGATGCTGCGGCTGCCGTCAGGCTCGATGTGAAACGACAGCCAGCGCGTGTGGGCCGGCAGCAGCTCGGGAAACTTGTCCGCCCACTCCGCGACGACGACTCCGCCGTTTTCGAGATACTCGTCCCAGCCGAGCGCGATGAGTTCCTGCGGCGAATCGAGCCGGTAGAAATCCATGTGGGCGACCGGCAGACGTCCGCCGTGGTATTCGTGGACGAGCCCGAATGTGGGACTGGTGACTTCGTCCGGTGAGCCGATGCCGGCGACGAGCCCCTTGGTCCAGTGGGTCTTGCCCGCGCCGAGTCCGCCGACGAGCGCGACGACGCTGCCGGCTTCCAGCGCCGCGGCGGCGGAGCGGCCGAGCCGTTCCATTTCCTCCACTGTCGCGGCGTTTCGCTGCATGGCCAACTGCTATGCGCGATCCGGCCGGACGATCCATTCCAAAATCCGCAAAAAAACCGGACCGCATTCACGGCCCGGTTTTTCCGAAGATGAGGATGTGCTCGTCCGGCTCAGGGAAGCAGGTTGAGCTGGCGCGATTGCTTGATCGCGTTGGTGATCTTGCGGTGAAGCTTGGCGGAGACTCCGGTGACGCGGCGCGGCAGGATCTTGCCGGTCTCGGAGGTGAACTTGCTGAGCAGTTCGGAATTGGTCGGGATCAACTGATTCGCCGGGATGTCGTGACGGCGGCGCGGCATCTGCCGGTTCGCCTTGCGGAAGTTGATGCGGCGTTGGACGGTCTTGGGCTCGGACATGGGAATGGGGTCAGCGGAGTTCGCGGTGCAGGGTGCGGCGCTTGAGGAAGTGATTGAATTTCACTTTCTCTAGGCGCCCGGGAGTGCGCAGGCTCTTTTTGTTGCGCGTGGTGACGTAACGTGAGGTCGGCTTGCCCTCGGCCTTGGCCTCGGTGCATTCCAGAATGATGATTTCGCGTGGCATGGATGGAACTTTGGGGGCGGGATGTTGCTTTAATCTTCGTCCTCGTCAAGCGAAACCGCGTCGGAATCCTCGTCGTCGATCTGGTTTCCGCCGCTGAAGCCGACTTCGTTGGAGGGGCGGAACCGGCGCTTGCCGTATTCCTTTTCCCACTGTGCCTGGCACTCGACGGTGAGACGGGCGAAAGGAATCGCCTCGAGGCGGGCTTGCGGGATCTTGTTGGATGACATCTCGCAGACTCCGTAGGTGCCGGCCTGGATGCGGCGCAGGGCCTGCTCGATTTCGTAAAGCGCGTCCTGTTCCTTGGCCAGGACGGAAAGGGCGAAGTCGCGGTCGTAGGCATCGCTGCCGGCATCGCCCTGGTGCTGGCCGGAGCCGGACGCCTCGGAGCCTTCGGGAGCGTTGCGGATGGTGTCGCGGGTCATGCCGGACATCGAGTCCACCAGTTCGTCGCGCAGGTCGAGCAGGCGCTGGCGCTGCTTTTTAATGAACGCGGCGCTGTGAACGCCGTTGGTCTTGGGCTGGGCGGGAGCCGGTTTCAGAACCTCCGTCTGCTGCTTTTTCTTGCTCACCACGTCCTTGACCTTGGCAGGCTTCGTCGCCTTGGCTGCGGAAACTCCGGCGGGTTTG
>DATISV010000586.1:0-1942 GCA_035468505.1 Luteolibacter sp.
CGCCGTGGAGTTCGGCGAGCTTGTGGACCTCGTCGGCGGTGCGGATCGGCTGTCCGACCTTGAGCGAGATGAGCCGGCGGATGACGCGCGGCCCGAAAATCAATGATAATACAAACGCCAGCAGACCGGCGCTCGCGGCGCGGAAGGTGATATATTGAAACAGGTTGAGAAACGAGAACGCATGCGCCCAGCCGGCCTGGCCGGAGGCCTTCTCGGCCTCGAAGGCCTGAAACCAGAAATCGTATATGGCGGGAAGCATCAGTTCTCGGGGAATGCGGCGATCATGACTTTCTCGACGGTGGCGGCGCGGCTGCCCTTGAAGAGCACGGCGTCGCCGGCTTTCACCTCGGCGCGCAGCCAGGCGGCGGCGGTGTCGAAATTCGGGAAATAAGGCGCGCCGCCAGCACCTTCGGCGATGCCTTCGGATCCTTCACCCACGGCGATGACACGCAACCCGCGGGCGGCGGCGAGTTGGCCGGTTTTCAAATGCGCGGCGGGGGCGTGCGCTCCGAGTTCGCCCATGCGGCCGAGCACGGCGAAGCGGCACGCGCCGTTGTGCAATGGCATGTCGGCAAGCGTCTCGATGGCGGCGGCCATCGACTCGGGATTGGCGTTGTAGGTATCGTCGATGACGGTGATGTCACCCGCTTGATAGCGGCGCAGCCTTCCTCCTGTTAGAGTGGCATGGGTCAGCCCGGCGGCGATTTCCTCCACGGGCACGCCGAGCTTCCAGCCGACGGCGGCGGCGAGCAGGGCGTTGGTGACCATGTGTTTGCCGGGCACCGGCAGGGTGACCTCCGCGGCGCCCGCGCCTTCGATGACGAGGTTGAAGCGGCTGTGATCGGCGGCGAGGTGCAGGTCCTCGGCGCGCACCAGGCCGCGGCCGTTGCCCACGGAGATGATATGAGCCTTGGTGCGCTGGCGCAGGTATTCGTGATACTCGCAGGTGGCGGAAATGAACAAGGTGCCCTCGGCCGGCAAAGCGCGTGCGAGCGTGCCTTTCTCCTCGGCGATGGCGTCGCGCGAGCCGAGATGCTCGATGTGGGCGGTGCCGATATTGGTGATGATGCCATATTTCGGCCGCGCGATCTCGCACAACGGGGCGAGTTCGCCGGCGTGGTTCATGCCGATCTCCCACACCGCGGCCTCGTGGTCCGGCGTGGTGGCGAGCACGGTGAACGGCAGGCCGATGTGGTTGTTCAAGTTGCCGCGCGTGGCGGAAACCCGGAACCTGCGCGCGAGCACCGCGGCGGTGAAATCCTTGGTGCTGGTCTTGCCGTTGGAACCGGTGATGCAGACGACCTGCAGCGTGAGCTGCTTGCGCCACCAGTGCGCGAGTTTCTGCAAGGCACGCAAGGTATCGGCAACCACGATCACCGCGGCGTGCGGCGGGCAATCGGCGTTCCATTCGTTGACGACAATCACCGCGGCACCCTTGTCGATCGCGGTTTGAGCGAAGGCGTTGCCATCGAAGTTTTCACCGCGCAGGGCGAAGAACAACGCGCCTTTTTCAAGCGTGCGGGTGTCGGTGGAAACGCCGCCGTTTGCGAGCGCATCGGGATTCCCCGCGGACACCTTTGTGCCGAGGATTTCCGCGATCTGGCTGGCGGCAAGCGGGCTCATCGGTTCTGGGCGATGGTTTCGGCGCGGGCGCGCAGGGCGCGGGAGGCGTGCTTGCGATCGTCGAAGGCGATGGATTCCTCGGCGAACTGCTGGGTGGTTTCGTGGCCCTTGCCGGCGATCAATATGATATCTCCGGAGAGCGCATGGGCGATGGCGTGTGCGATGGCCTCGGCGCGGTCCGGCATGGATAAGTGGCCCTTGCCCGCCATGCCTTTTTCGATCTCGCGAATGATGGCGAGCGGATCTTCGGAGCGCGGATTGTCGGATGTGACGATGCAGGCGTCGCTGAGCGACGCTGCGGCCGCGCCCATGAGCGGGC
>DATISV010000587.1:0-2921 GCA_035468505.1 Luteolibacter sp.
TCCAGCGTGCAGCCGCAGTGGAACCGGAAGCGGCGGGTTTCGAGCACGTTGGTTTCCTCGCGCGAATCGATTGCGGCGACGGTCTCCTCGTCGAGCGAGGCGAACCATTCCAGATCGCAATCCGGCTGCGCCGCCACCAACGCGAAGACCTCGTCATTCAGCCGGAAGCCGCGGGCCGGGCGTTGTTCGGACTGGTCGTAGTATTGCGAGATCCAGCGCAGCGGGTCCTTGCCGTCCACTTCCAGCATCGAGGTGCGCGGCTCGGGCATGCCGGTGGCGCTGGTTTGCGAGTAGAAATAATTGCGGTCGGGCTCGCGCACGTCCTCGGTGAAGATGCGGCCGGTGACCGCCTCCGCGACCGATCCGCCGGTGACGAACAGGTTGAGGCGCGGCGCGCGCAGGTTCACCGTCCAGGCGATGGTTTCCGCCCACGGCCGCGCGGTGAGGTGCAGCGCAATCATCGCCAGCGAGTCCTTGAGCATCCCGTCCAGCTCCGGCGCGTGACGGATGCCGTGCTGCATCAGGTGCAGGTAGTAATCCGTGAACACCGGCGTGAACTGCCCGCGCAGGAGCAAGGCGTTGCGATGGCGGACGAACAGCGACTGGACGGTGGTGAATTCCTCGACGGGCTGCATGAAAAAATCAGGGTGGAGGTATCTCTCTTTCTTCCAGAATCGCCGCTGAAAAAGGGTCTCCCTCCGCGGCAAATTCACGCAGGAAGCGCATGGCGATTTCCTTCACCGAAGGGTCGGGATTTTCGAGCGCGGCCTCACAGGTTTGCCAGTCCACGTAGCGCTCGAAGAGGGAGTTGGCTTCCTCCGCGGTCGCGTGTGGCAACTTCGCCATCCAGCGGGCCCGCACCTTGGATTCCAGAAAACGGATGTCGTGGTCGTCTTTTTCCCGATTCGTCAGATCCTTCGTGACAGCCAGATCGATCGGGTCGGGGAGCCAGGTTCCATCGTTGTTGCGGGAGCAGCGGGACAAAACCTCCGCAAACGAATCTTCGGGAAATTCGTTGGGTCGGCGGAAAAGATTCAGCGGGCAATCAAGCCCCAGGATGCGCACCATCCCGACCTCCTCCGCGGCGGTTGCCACATCCGGCCCTTCCACCCTGCGCCAACCCGGCAATGTATGGATGGTCAGGTCTGGAAAGCGGTCGCAAGTGGCTTGGACGGCTTCCGCCCATGACATCGGCGACTCCAGCGGATCCAGCCAGACATCGGCATCCTTGGTGGGACGGTTGAATCCATGTGCGATGACCGCGAGGCCGCCGATCACGATCACGTCGTGGTCACGGGTCAGCTCTTGGATGAACTCTCCGGCCTTGGTGCCCATTGTTCGACGGTTTCGTTGATTTTGCAGGCGATTTCCCAGAACTCCGCGACAGATGAGGGATTGCGTATCCAAGGCTCGCTATTATCGGTGATGCGGCAGGGAGGCGATGGTGGCCTGCGCCTACGCATGATCTTGTGAGCGATGCGTTGCGACCACTCCTCCTTCAACCGCTCGACCGGGATCCTGTATTGCGGGAAAGGCATGGCGGACGCTAGCCGATCCGGCGATGGCGCGAAAGGGGAAATGCGGAGTCCGCCACACTTCTGTGGTGGGGGAGAATGCACTGGTAATGAAACAGCCGTTCAAGCGGCTCTTGCATTCGCTTGCCATTGCTTGCACGGCAGGAGTGCCGTGCCTCCATGGGCTCAGGCCCCCGGCAGTTCGATGAAGCCTTCGAGCTTCCGGATGCGGGTGGGGTGGCGCATTTTGCGCAGCGCCTTGGCCTCGATCTGGCGGATCCGCTCGCGGGTGACCTGGAACTGGCGGCCCACCTCCTCGAGCGTGCGGCTGTAGCCGTCCTTGAGGCCGAAGCGTTGTTCAAGCACCTCGCGCTCGCGTTCCGTCAGGGTGTCGAGCACGTCCTTGATCTTGTCCTTGAGCATCGAGAAGCCGGCTTCCTCCATCGGATTGTCGGCGGCCTTGTCCTCGATGAAGTCGCCGAACGAGGTGTCGTCGGAGTCTCCAACGGGAGCCTGCAAGCTGATCGGTTGCTGGGCCATCTTGAGCACGGCGCGGACACGCTCGACGGGGAGGTGAATTTCCTCGGCGATTTCCTCGGGCGACGGCTCGCGGCCGTATTCCTGGACGAGCTGCTTCTGCACGCGCATCAGCTTGTTGATCGTCTCGATCATGTGCACCGGGATGCGGATGGTGCGGGCCTGGTCGGCGATCGAGCGGGTGATCGCCTGGCGGATCCACCAGGTGGCGTAGGTCGAGAACTTGTAGCCGCGGCGGTATTCGAATTTCTCCACAGCCTTCATCAGGCCCATGTTGCCTTCCTGGATCAGGTCGAGGAACGAGAGGCCGCGGTTGGTGTATTTCTTGGCGATGGAAATGACGAGGCGCAGGTTGGCCTCGACCATCTCGGTCGTCGCCTTGAGCGCTTCCTTGAGCCAGTGTTTGAGCAGGCGGTTGGACTCCTCGACCGATTCCAAGGTATGCCATGAGCGCTGCTGGATTTCGCGCAGCTTGGTCTGGAACTCCTTGTCGTCCGGATGGCTTTGCAGGCGGCGGCCGTATTTCCAGAACTTCTGCATGTAGTCGTTCACCTGCTCGCAGAAGTCCTCGACGACCTTCTGTTTGAAATAGAAGCGGGTGTAGAGGCGGTGGAGCGTCTGGAGGTTTTTCTGGAAATTCTCCTCCAGCTTCTTCTTGCCGCGCGGGCTCTTGACGGAGAGGTGGCGGAAAATGTCGTCGTTTTCCTGGTGGAGCTGCTTGAGTTGGTCGCACAACTTCGGCAGGCCCTTCATGTAGCGCTCGCGGGACTCGATTTTCTTGTCGAGGATCACGCGGTCGAAGCGCTCCTTGCCCTTGGTGAGCTTGTCGGCGAGTTCGAGATAGGAATCGGTGACGAAGCCGAACAGGTG
>DATISV010000588.1:0-7304 GCA_035468505.1 Luteolibacter sp.
CAGCCTTACAGCCTTACAGCCTTACAGCCTTACAGCCTTACAGCGTTACAGCCTTACAGCGTTCCAGGGTTCCGCTTCCAACTCCGGCTTTGACGTCTGCGGTGCATGGTCCATGCTCGCCGCGCCATGCGCTTTTCCGGCACTTACACCGCACTCATCACGCCGTTCCGCGACGGAGCCGTGGACGCTCCCGCTTACCGCGCGCTCATCGAACGCCAGATCGCCGGCGGCGTGGACGGCATCGTTCCGGTGGGCACCACCGGCGAGTCGCCCACGCTCGATACCGACGAACACATCGAGGTGATCCGCCTCGCCATCGAGTTCGCCGCCGGCCGCTGCGAGGTGATCGCCGGCACCGGCGCCAACGCCACCGCCGAGGCCATCGAACTCACCCAGGCCGCGGAAAAACTCGGCGCGACCGGCACCCTGCAGGTTTCCCCATATTACAACAAGCCGTCGCAGGAAGGGCTTTATCTCCACTACAAGGCGATCGCCGAGGCCACCGGCCTGCCGATCATGCTCTACAGCGTGCCCGGCCGCACCGGGATCGAGATCGCGCCGGAAACCACCGCGCGGCTTGCCGCGGATTGCCCGAACATCGTGGCGATCAAGGAAGCCGGCGGATCGGTGGACCGCGTGAACCAACTGGTGCAGTCCGTGCCCGAAAATTTCGGCATCCTCTGCGGCGACGATCCGCTCACCCTGCCATTCGTCGCCTGCGGCGCCTGCGGTCTCGTCTCCGTCGCCTCCAACCTGATTCCCGGCGTCATGGCCCGTCTCGTCCGCGCCTGCCTGAACGGATCGTTCGACGAGGCCTTGGAAATCCAAAAGCAATACTACCCGCTGATGCGCGGCCTGATGACGCTCGATGTGAACCCGGTGCCGATCAAGACCGCCGTCGCCCTGCAGGGCCATTGCTCGCTGGAACTCCGCCTGCCGCTCGCCCCGCTCGAAGCCGACCGCGTCGCGAAACTCAAGGCGCTGCTCGAAGCCCACAATCTTCTCTAACAGAATCCGCGCGTTCCGTTCCCCAATAATCAATATTCAATACAATTCCCCTCCCATGGCCAAACTGTTCATTCCAGGACCGATCGACGTTTCCAAGGAAACCTATTGCGCGATGAGCCAACCGATGATCGGCCATCGCGGCGCGGAGTTCGAGGAACTCTACGCCTCCACGCAGCCGATGCTCAAGCAGCTCGCCGGCACCAGCCGTCCGGTGTTTCTATCCACCTCTTCCGCATGGGGCGTGATGGAGGCATCGCTCAAGAACCTGTGTGCGAAAAAGGTGCTCAACCTCTGCTGCGGCGCGTTTTCCGACAAGTGGTTCAGCGTTGCGAAAAGCATGGGCCTTGAAGCCGACAAGGTGCAGGTCGAGTGGGGCGAGGCGATTCCGCCCGAAGCGGTGAAAGCCAAACTGGAGGAAGGCGGTTTCGATCTGGTGACGTTGATCCACAACGAAACCTCGACCGGCGTGATGAACGACCTCGAAGGCATCGCCAAGGTGGTGAAATCCTTCCCCGGCGTGTTGTTGGTGGTGGATTCGGTCTCGTCGTTTTCCGCGGTTCCGATCGCGATGGACGAGCTCGGCATCGACGTGCTGCTGGCCGGCGTGCAGAAGGCGCTGGCGCTGCCGCCGGGACTGGCGGTCTTCGCTTGTTCGGAAGCCGCGATCGAGCGCGCCAAGACGATGCCGAACCGCGGCTATTACTTCGATTTCATCGAGTTCGCCAAGAACGCGGAGAAGAACAACACGCCGTCCACGCCGGCGATCTCGCTGATTTTCGGACTGCAACACATCCTCGGCGTGATCGAGAAGGAAGGCATGGAAAACCGCTTCGCCCGCCACAAGGCGAACAACGCGATGATCCACGAGTGGGGCGCGCGCCACGGGTTCGAAAACTTCGCGCCGGAAGGCAACCAATCGGTTTCCCTCACCTGCTTCCACACGCCCGAGGGTTTCGACCAGTCCGGCTTCATCAAGACGCTCAAGTCAAAGCACGGCTTCGCCATCAACGGCGGCTACGGCAAGATCAAGGGTCTCACCTTCCGCATCTCCAACATGGGCAACGAAACCCGCGAGACAATGCGGGAACTGATCGACGCGATGGATGATGTGCTCGGGTGACCGCCCATCCGCTCAGAACGGGTTCTCGATGATCGAGTCGCCGGGGTCGATGTCGAGCGAGCGGGAGATGTGCATGGTGGTGAGTTCGCCCATGGTCTTGCAGTCCTGGTAATCGTGGCTGCCGTGGAGGCGGTCGAGTTCCTTGGCGAGGGTGGCGACGTGTTCGCGCGGGGCGAGTTCCTCGCGGCGCATCACGCCGAGCAGGGCGCGCAGGCGCGAGCTTTCCACCTTGGCGCGGCGCGACATCTGCGAGTGCTCCTCGGCCACGTATTGGTCGATGCTCTTGCGGTTGAGCACATCGAAGGCGAGCTTGGTGACGGCGCGGTTCGAGCGGAAACGGAAGGCGAGATAAATACTGCCCTTGCCCTCGTAGGACTGCTGGTCGAAGTCGATGGCGCGGACGCGGTATTGCACCTCCTCGAAGTCCGGGGTGATCTCGACGACGTAGTTGACGCTGCGCATGTCTCCCAACAGGCGGATGAAGGTGCGTTCGTTGAACTTGGTGAACTCCTTGGCGATGCGCACCTTGTTGAGGCCGGGCTGGGGGAGGTATTCGCTCAAAAACACATCGCCCGGGACTCCCGCGATGTGTTCCTCGATGAGCGTGTTGCCGTTGACGAGGTAGTTGATGCGGCTGGGCGACAATATATGTTCGAGTTCCAGTCCGTAGATGCGCGAGGCGTCGGCGTGTTTCACATAGAAGTAGTCCGAGTTGTCGTTGAACAGGTTGGTGATGCGGATGCGGAACGGGCGCGAATTGCCGAAGTCGCCGAAGTCGATGCGGTCCACCAGCAGGTGCTCGTGCTGGCGCGGGTCCGCCTCGCGGCCGAGTTTGAGTTCGGTGTAGATGGTGGTGAGGCGCGGGCGGATTTCCGCGAACACCTCGGGCGGATACATTACGGTGAGCCACAGGGTTTCGCGGCCGCGCGGGTCTTCATAAGGGACGGCCCCGGTGAAACGTGTCAGCTCGTCGTAGATCTTCGGAATGTCGCGCTGGCGGTCGAAGTGATAGAGATACTGGCGCAGCGCTTGCGAGACGGGATAGCGGATTTTGCGCCGGACGATCACGGGGGCAGGCTAGGCGAAGGCGGGACGGGAGGCCAGCATATCCGCGCAGGCCCGTTCGTGACTGAATAGCTGCTCCACCCTCATCGTGGTCTCACGACCGCGCCTACTCGCCGCGGGCGGTCACTCTCGTGTCGTCGTCCACGGTGTCGGGCGGGTGGAGGAGCAGGCGGTCGCCTTTTTCGAGTCCGCCGAGGATTTGGGTTTGCCGGCCGTCGGTGCGGCCGGCTTCGATGGCGGCGAGTTTCGCACGGCCGTTCTGATAGATGAAGGTATGCCAGGCGTTGCCCCGGCGAAACAACGCACCGGCGGGAGCGAGCAGCACATCGTCGTCGTGCCAGACGGCGACGCGGACCTCGACGCGGAAGCGGTCGCCGAGCGCGCGGGCGGATTCCGGCGGATCGATCAGATCGCACAACACGATGACGCGTTGTTCCTCGACGCCGAGTGCGGAAATCTTGGTGAACGCGGCGGGTTCGACGCGCCGGACGCGGGCGGTGAGCGCTTGCTCGCCGCCCCATTGGTCGATTTCCACCGGGTCGCCGGGGCGGATCGTGACGGCGTCGCGCGAGAGGATTTCGGCTTCGATTTCAAGGTCGGTGGGATCGCCGATTTCGAGGATCGCCATGCCGGGTGTGACGACGGTTTCGCTTTCCTGCATCACATGGAGCACGCGGCCGGAGACGGGGGATTGGATTTCGACGGGGTCGCCTGTTGCATCCGGCCGTTCGAGCGCGGCGCGGGCCTGGGCGAGTTCGTAGTCGATGACTTGCAGCGCAAATTCCGCGGCGCGCACCTCGGCGGCCTTGATCGCGGCGTCGGCTTCGATGCGGTCGCGGTCGGAATCAGAAATGGTGCCGTCCTTTCTCACAGAGCGGACGCGTTCGCGCTCGGCCTCCGCCAGCGTGAGCGCGGTGCGGGCGGCGGCGAGCGACTCCATGGCGCGTTGGCGCGAGGCCTCGATTTGCGAAACGACGGCCTCGGCCTGGACGCGGGCGCGCGGGTCGAGCAGCGGCGCGGGCGTGGGATCGATCGCGGTGAGCAGGGTGACGCCTGCTTCGACGGGGTCGCCGGGTTTGAGTGCGACGCGGCGCATGTTTCCGGCTCCCTGGGCGGCGACGACGTAGCGGTTGCGGATGCGGGTTTTCCCTTCTTCGGAAACGTGCACGGTGAGCGGGCCGCGGGCGACGGCGCCGGTCTCGACCACGACCGGCTTGGGCCACAGCCCCCAGATGATGAGTGCGAGCAGGGCGGCGGCACCGAGCCATGGCAGCAGGCGGCGAACAAGGTGTCGGCTGCCGGGTTCGCGTTTGGCGGCCCATGGGGCCTCGCCGCGGGTGTCGGGTGATTCTTTCGCCATGGAAACCGCGGCGACATTGGCGCACTGGCGGCGGTCCTGCAAGCGGCATGCAAGGATCTTGCAGCGCACGGTTGCGCGGCGTGCGGCGGATGCTTAGCCTGCGCGCGTGTCCCGCGCCGTCGATTCCGTGATTGAGTTTCTCGAAGCCGAGCAGGCGCGCGGCGTGACGCATGTGCTGTTGGATGATGAGGCGCGCGAGGGTTTGCGGAATCTCTACCGCGCCACGGCGAAGGGTGGCAGCAAGACCGCCACGTCCGCACCGGCTGTTTCCAAAGCGGCCCCTCAAACCGCACCGCCCGTGCTTTCCGTTTCCGCCGATGGGGACAAAGCCGCGCGCCTTGCCGCCTTGCGCGAACAGGCGGAAAACTGGCAGCCCGCCCGCGCGCTCGGCACCCTGCGCGAGACGATGGTGTTCGCCACGGGCAGTCCGGACGCGAAGCTGATGCTGGTGGGCGAGGCACCCGGCTATGAGGAGGAACGGCAGCGCGAGCCGTTCGTCGGCCCGGCAGGCCGGAAGCTCAATGACATCCTCAAGGCGATGGGGCTCGCGCGCGGGGAAGTCTATATTTCCAACATCGTGAAATTCCGCCCGGCGATGGCGCGCCAGGCCACCAACAACCGCAAGCCCAGCCCGGAGGAAATGGCCGCCTGCCTGCCATTCGTCCGCCAGGAAGTGGAAATCGTCCGCCCGGCCTGCATCGTCGCGCTCGGCGGAACCGCGGCGGAGGGGCTGTTGGGCCTCACCGGTTCGGTCAGCTCGATGCGCGGCAAATGGCACCAGTTCGCCGGTATCCCGCTGCGCGTCACCTATCACCCGAGCTACCTGCTGCGCAGCGAGCGCGACCTCTCCACCAAGCGCCAGCTCTGGGAGGACATGCTCGCCGTCATGGAGCGCCTTGAAATGCCCGTCTCGGAAAAACAACGCGGATTCTTCCTGCCCAAGTCCTCGTGAATGGCAAAAATTTTGCAAACGACTTGAAATTGTTCTTGTAAAACAATTGCGTTATTAGAGTTTGCGCGCGCCATGAAACACGCGCCGTTCCTGACCTGCCTGCTGGCTTTGCCCGCCATCGCCGCAGCCGATGTATCCTCGCCCGACGCCTGGGAGCGTTTCAACGACTGGAGTATCGGCGACGTGCTGTTTCCCAACCTCCATCTGCACGGGGTGGGCGGTTTCACCAGCGGGGATGCGGCGGAGCTGGCGACCGGCGGCCATGATCCGCGTCGCGAGGCGTTTTCCGCACAGGCCATCGAGCCGGGGCTCTCGCTGCGGACCGAGTATCTGGAAGGCTTCGCGAACTATCTTTGGTTCCAGGACGCGGAGGGCGACTGGGATGGCGAACTGGAGGAGGCATTCGGAAAAATCACCAACATCCCGGGCGGACTGGAATTGCGTGGCGGCCAATACCTCAGCCGTTTCGGAACGCTCAATGACAAGCACATCCACGCCTGGGATTTCATCGATTCCGAAATCGTATCAAGCCGCTTCCTCGGCGAGGACGGACTGATCCTGCAAGGCGGTGAGCTTGGCTGGATGCCGTCATTCGCTTCCGGGCCGACGTTCACCGCAATGCTCACGCTCGGATTCGGCAATGCCCGCGCTCACGAGCACGACCATGGGCACGGGGAGGAGGATCATGATGAGGAGGAGGACGAAAATCATGATGAGGACCACGCTCACGGCCACGGCGGCGGCTTGTTCGATGGCGAGGAGAGCGCGTTGGAAGATGACATATGGACCGCGCGGGCGATGGGTCGTTATCGCTTCAGCGATTTCCGATCCGTGACGGCCGGCCTTTCATGGGCTGGCGGAAAAAACGGCTTCGGCCGCGATACCAACGTGGTCGGTCTCGACGCGGAATACCTGTGGCGGGAAAACGGACTCGAGCGCGGCGGACGCGCGTTCCGCTGGCGCAACGAGTTGCTGTGGCGCGAAGCTGAGGCCTACGACGTCCACATGGAGGACGACGGCCCCGAAATCCACGAGGGGACCTATCGGGAATGGGGATTTTACAGCCATGCCATTTACACCTGGCACGAGCGCCTCGATACCGGCCTGCGTCTCGGCTGGGTGGAAGGGGTGGAGGATTTCGGGCAAAGCGAGCGATTCCGGGTCTCGCCGGTCGTGAGCTGGTGGTTCGACGACGCCCGCCGCGTCGGACTGCGCGCGCAATACAACTACGACGCCATCGCCAGCCGCGAGGACGAGCATTCGCTGTGGCTCCAGTTCAACGTGGCGCTTGGCAGCAATGTCGAGGTGCGCTGAACCGGCGACCGCTTTGCAAAATTTTCACGTCCGTCGGCGGGGGATTTTCAAAAACCTTCGTTTTGGGGCTTGATGGCCATCGGGCGCATCAATTGGATGTGCGTGGCGATCACCCTGTTCCCCCATGAGCCTCCGCAAGCAGCTATCCGACATCCTGCCCACCCTGCTTCCGCCCAATCCCGCGGACGCG
This sequence comes from Luteolibacter sp., assembly GCA_035468505.1. Lineage (GTDB taxonomy): Bacteria > Verrucomicrobiota > Verrucomicrobiia > Verrucomicrobiales > Akkermansiaceae > Luteolibacter. The sequence continues at coordinate 7,010 of DATISV010000588.1, forward strand.
ATCAAGGGCACCGAACTCATCCGGCTCACCCGGCTGCAACTCAACGGCAACTACTCGGACGCCTCGCTGCGATATCATTTCTCGATCATGTCCTGCGATCCGGCCTCGCCGATCGCCAAAGTGGAAAAAGGCCAGGGCTACTACCGCCGCAGCGCGCCGCTGCCCGCGCTGTCCGGCGCGCAGGAACTTATCGCGCTCACGCAGGGCAGCCTCGACGACCTGACCGAGGCCGATCAGGACCTCATGGACAACGCTATGCTGCGCAGGCGCAAGTTCCGAGCGGTGGTGACGCGAT
>DATISV010000589.1:0-2984 GCA_035468505.1 Luteolibacter sp.
CGTCCTCTGCCTGGTGATTTACATCATCGTCAGCCTGGCTACACCCGCACCAGGCGAAGCCAATCTCAAGAACCTTGTCTGGGATTCTCCGCTCGCCTTCCTCAAGGAAGGCAAGATTCAAGGCATCACCGATCCGCGCATCATGGCCCTGATCCTTTTGATTCTGATGGTAGTGCTCTATATTGTGATGTGATGATAGCAACGTCCGATTCCGAAACCATGAAAGCCTTCGTTCTCCACGGCGCGAAGGACATCCGCCTCGAAGAAGTCTCCAAGCCCGCCCCCGGCCCCGGAGAGGTGCTCGTCGCCGTCCGCGCGGCGGGCATCTGCGGCAGCGATCTCCACTACTATGCCCATGGGAGATGTGGCAACTTCATCCCGACGCGCCCGTTCATCCTCGGTCACGAATTCGCCGGCGAGGTCGTCGCCCACGGCGAGGGTGTCGAAGGCCCGGCCATCGGCACGCGCGTCGCGGTCGATCCGTCGCGCGCCTGCGGCCGCTGCAAGCAATGCCGCCAGGGTCGCTACAATCTTTGCCCGAAAATGTTGTATTACGGCACCGCCAGCGTGGTTCCGCCGCGCGACGGCTGTTACGCCGAATACGTCACCGCCCCCGCGCAGAACTGCTGGCCGCTGCCCGACGGTTTCGAATACGCATGGGGAGCTTTGTTGGAGCCGATGAGCGTCGCCATGCACGCCGTGATGCGCAGCGGTGGCGTGGGCGGGAAAACCGTGCTCATCACCGGCGGCGGCACTATCGGCCAGATGATATTGCTCACCGCCGTCGCCTTTGGTGCCAGCAAGGTGGTCGTTTCCGATATCAAGCCCTTCGCCCGCGAGTTCGCCCTGAAACATGGCGCGACTGGAACACTTGATCCCACAAGCCCGACCGTCGCGGGAGACGCCGCGAAACTCTCGCCCGGCGGTTTCGAGATCGTCTTCGAGGCGGCCGGTGTCGCTCCCGCGCTCGACCAGGCCATCCGTCTCGCCGCACCCGGTGCCACCGTGGTGCAAGTAGGCACATTGCCCGACGGCACCTCCGTTCCGGTGAACGCCCTGCTCACCAAGGAACTGCAATATGTCGGTTCATGGCGCTTCGCCAACGTCTTCGACCGCGTCATCGAAATGGTCACCTCCGGCCGCATCGACCCACGTCCGCTCATCACGAAGATCATGCCCTTCGCAAATCTAGCAGAAGCGATCTCCGAAGCCGGCTCCGGTGAAAACGTGCTCAAAATGCAAATCACCAATCCCGCTTGATCCATGGACTACACCACACTCGGCAAAACCAACCTCAAGGTCTCCCGCCTCAGCTTCGGAGCCTCCGCGCTCGGCGGCGTGTTCCGCGACATCGACGAGGCCGATGGCATCCGCGCCGTGCATGCCGCGCTCGATGCCGGCATCAACTACTTCGACGTCGCACCGGCCTACGGCGGCACCGTGGCGGAAACCGTGCTCGGCAAGGCGCTCAAGGGCATCGCGCGCGACCGATACTACCTCTCCACCAAGGCCGGGAAATACACCCAGCCCGGAGCCTACGGTTCGGACGAACTCGATTACTCGGAAGCCCGCATCCGCAAGGGACTCGATGAAAGCATGGCCCGCCTCGGCGTGGACTATGTCGACATCGTCCACCTTCACGACTTCGAATACCAACACCGCAGCAAGACCGACTGGGCCTTTTCCGAAGGATTCCCCACCTTGGTAAAACTCAGGGAGGAAGGCCGCATCGGCGCGGTGAGCGCCGGCATCTATCCGCTCGACCTGTGGCAGCGCGTGATCGCCGAGGCACCGGTCGATTGCATCCTCACCCACAACCACTACTGCCTCAACGACACCCGCGGCACCGAACTGGTCGAACCCTGCCGCGCGAAGAACATCGGCATGATCAACGCCTCGCCGTTCGCCAGCGGCGCTCTAACAGGCGGCAAGGTCGCCGACTGGCACCCGGCCAACGCCGGGGAGCGCGCCATCTTCGCCCAAGCCGCCGCGTTCTGCGAACAACAAGGCACCTCCATCGCCAAACTCGCCTTCCAATTCGCCTGCCAGGACACGCCGTTCCACACCACGATGTTCAGCACCGCCCGCACCGCCTCGCTCGAACGCAACCTCGCCTGGTATGGCGAGCCTTATGACACGACGCTCGTCGCCGAAGTCCGCACAATCCTTGCTCCCGTCATGGACAAACAATGGGACTACGACGCCGGCGTTGAGAAATTGGACAAATAACCCCGTATCCACTCCCGCCATGCTCAAGAAACTCTCCCTGCCCTGCCTGCTGCTCGCTGGCCTCTTCGCCGCGGTCGCGCAGAATGACCCATCCACTCCCGCGAAAAAGGTCGGCTGGGTGGAAACCGTGAAAATCAATCTCCACGGCTGGACTGTCCACGCGGACAAAAAACTGGTCGATGGCGAGGCCAAGGAACTCGGCGCGCGCGCGCTCAGCATGCTCGCCAACCACCTCGAACGCATTGACATTCTCGTCGAGGGCAAGCCGCTCGATGACCTCAAGAAAATGGAAATCTTCATCGAGCACTCGCACCCTGAACTCGGCAACATGCAGTATCACCCGGGCGTCGATTGGCTCAACGAACGCGGCTACGACCCGCGGTTGGTAAAGAAGGTCCACATCCCGCAGGCCAGCGAACTGCTCTCGCGCCAGCAGATGCTCAAACACCCCGCCGTAATCCTCCACGAGCTGGCGCACGCCTATCACGACCAGATTCTCAGCTTTGACGAACCGGAAATCCTCCAGGCCTACAACGACGCGATGAAGGCCGGCATCTACGAGAAATCCCTGCTCTTCAACGGCGACACCGTGAAGCACTACGCCACCACCGACCACAAGGAATACTTCGCCGAGGCCACCGAGGACTATCTCTATCACAACGACTTCTACCCCTTCGTCCGCGCGGAACTCAACAAGCACGATCCCACCGCATTCGCTCTGATGGAAAAAATCTGGGGCAAGACGAACTGAATTG
>DATISV010000590.1:0-1946 GCA_035468505.1 Luteolibacter sp.
AATCTTCCGCGCCGCCGCATCGGCACGACTCGGCGATGACGAGCAATGGATCGCCATCTATCAGTAACATGCCGCCGACTACCTTTCCGATCACGAAGTTCGGATAGACCCGGCCTTCCGCGACGAGCCAGCCGATCTCGCCGCCTGCGAGGCCGCGCTCGCCCGGCTCGACGAATTGGAACTCACGCTCAAAACCCGCGGACGCGCGCGCTTCAACCTCGATGCCTGGAAGCGCGACCTGCGGCAACGCGCGCTGGATTTCGCCCGCGCCGGCGCCATGGCCCCCGATGCCTCACCACCGGTCGGCGAAATTTCCGCCGCCCTGCGCGAACGCATCGCCGCATGGCAATTCCAGGATGCCGCCGGGCTGTTGATAAACCTCAATGAAGACCCTCCCGGCGTCCCCCGCGAGGCCATGCTCGACGTCCTGCGCTCCGCCGCCGGTTTCACCAGCGACCTCGCCCGCGACCTCGCCACCCGCCCGTATCAGGGCACCCTGAAACTCAAGTCCGGCCAAGCCATCGTGCGCCTTGCCGCAGGGGAGGAATCGCTCGCCGCCACCACCGCCGATGGCGGCGAAATCCGCTGCCAGTGGACCGACCTGACCGCCGATTCGCTCATCGAGCTGCACCGCACGCTGGTGAGATACAGCCCGTCGGAAATGGACCGCCTGCGCCGCCATGAGAGCGCCATCGCATTCGACTGGCTCGTCGGCGACCGCGACCGCGCGCTGGCCGCCGCCGCCAAGCTCGCCGAAACCAATCCTGGCTTCCAACTCCGCTGGCAGCCCGTGCTGGCCGGCGAAACCGATTGAGCGCACATTGCCGGTTGGCAAGCATCCGGAATCATGCGATGGGCGGCGCGTCATGAAACGCGTCAAGACCGCCATCGTCGGAGCCAGCGGCTATTCGGGCATGGAACTGCTGCGCCTGCTGCTCGGGCATCCGGGCGTGGAACTGGCCGCCGCCACCTCGCGGCAGGAGGCCGGCAAGGCGCTTGCAGACGTGTTTCCACGCTTCCGCGGCGCGGCGGGCACGGAGTTGAAATTCATCGAACCGGACCCGGACGCGATCGCCGCCACGGGAGCGCAGGCCGCGTTCCTTGCACTGCCGCACGGCGTCGCCGCGGAGATCGCCCGCGCCCTTTTGGAACGCGGGCTGAAAGTCATCGACCTGAGCGCGGATTTCCGTCTGCGCGACGCGGCGGTCTATCAGGAATTTTACGGTCACGCGCATCCGGCGCCGGACTTGCTGGCGGAGGCGGTTTACGGCCTGCCGGAAATCGGGGCGGAGGAAATCAAAGCCGCGCGCCTGATCGCGTCGCCCGGCTGTTATCCCACCAGCATCCTGCTGCCTTTGCTGCCGCTGCTTCGCGAAAACCTGCTGGATACGACGACCCTCGTAGCCAACTCGATGAGCGGCGTCAGCGGGGCGGGCCGCAAAGCCGACGTTTCGCTCCTCTTCTGCGAGTGCAACGAAAGCGCGCGCGCCTACGGCATTCCCAAGCACCGCCACCTCTCGGAAATCGAGCAGGAACTCACGCTCGCCGCCGGCGAAAACGTGACCATCAGCTTCATCCCGCATCTCATTCCAGTGAACTCCGGCATCGCCACGACCATCACCGCGATGCTGCTCGATGGCGTTTCACCGGATGCCGTGGGCATGGCATTGGAAAAAGCCTACACCGGCCAACCGTTTGTGCGTTTGCTCGGCAAGGGCGCTTGCGCCGACACCAAAAACGTCAGCCGCACCAATTTCATCGACATCGGCTGGCACCACGACCCGCGCACCGGCCGCGTCATCCTCACCAGCGCCGAGGACAACCTCGGAAAAGGCGCCGGCGGCCAGGCGGTGCAGAGCTTCAACCTGATGTTCGGATTTTCCGCGACTGATGGATTGCAAAATTTCTGAGCGGCGCACACGCTCGCGCGCTTTTCTCCCTCGCCT
>DATISV010000591.1:0-1861 GCA_035468505.1 Luteolibacter sp.
CCAAGGAAAAACTCGCCAAGGCATCCACCGATGCCGAGCGCCAGGCCTCGTGTGATGGTTTTGGTTTTCATGGATTGTGTTCTTTTCTCGTCAGCGGCGCGGAGCCGCGGGGTTTTGTCTTTTGGATTCCCATCGGGCCTGATGTCCGGCCGACTGCATCGCGTGGCTGTCCACTACGCGGCGGATTCCCGCGGATTTCAAATTATTGCCGAAAACCGGATGAATTGAATTACCGCTCGCATTTGCGACGGAAATGCGTCATCTTGCGGTCATGAGCATGCTGACTCTCACTCCAACCGCCGCCCGGGCCAATCTTTCCGAACTGCTGCGGCAGGCGCTCAGAGGGGACGATATTGGAATCGTGGTTGACGGTAAAATCGTCGCTCTTCGTCCCGTGGCGGTTGAGTCCATGGATTACGCGACGCGCGAATACGGATCGACGGCGATGGAACTGAATCAATTCGAAAAACGAACTCATGGCGAAATCGAAAAAGCCCGCAAAAAAGGAGCTCTCCACGAAGTCACCGGAGACATCGAAGCCCTCCTTGAAGGCAACGGTCACTGAGGACTTGCTGAAACAAATCCGCTCCAGATCGAAATCGGAGCGTCAGGAAATCGGCGATGCCATCAATCGGGTCCTTGAAAGCTGGGGACGCCCGCACGCGCATTCCGGGATCGGCATCCGCCGCCTCACCAAAACCATTTTCGAATGCCGGGTCGGCATGGATGACAGGCTGGCCTTCGTTTTCATGGCGTCACCGCCGGAACTGGTTTTCTTCTTCATCGGCAATCACGACGAAATTCAGAAATTGATCCGTTCCAACCGTTGAGTCTTCGGGTTTCATGGCGTCTGCCGGCTGCCGCTCCAATCCTACCCGGTGCCGGACAGCGCGCGGACGAATGGCGGAATGGGCGCGCCGATGGCCTCGGCGACGCAGCGCAGGAGTTCGCGTTCTTCGACGGTGGCGCGCTGGTCATGGGCGACGATGAGCCCGCAGAGGCGCAGCAGGCGCGATTTCACCAGCGGGGTGGCGGCGTCGAATTTTTCCAGTGCGGCGGCAAGCTCGGCCACGCCGGAGTCGGTGACGGGCGCCGGCATTGGACTGCTTTCGTGTTCGCTAAACTCGCGCATCGCCTGACCGACCGCGCCGGGATCGCCGGCGGCCCGGGCGAAAATGCCCGCGATTACCGCCGTTTCAGCGGACAACTCGGAAAGCGAACGGTATTTCATGGCCGGCAGCGAGCGCAGGCCGTGGGCGAGGGACACGTGGCGATCGAGCACCTTCTGCAACAGGAACTCGAAGAAATCGATTTTCTCATCCGCCGCGATCATCTCCGAGGTGGCAGCGAGCAGTGCCTCCGCATCCTTGCTGCTGATGCGCCGCAGCCAGGGCAACTGCGAGTCCAGCAAGGCCAGCCATTCGTCGCGCGGGGTGGCGGAAAGCCGCTCCATCCACCGGCTGGCCTCGGCGGCGAAAGGCAGGCCGAAGCGGTCGGCGGCCATGCCCATGACCGTGCCGGCCGCGTCGTGCTGATTCGCCGCGAGCATGCCCACCACCATGGCCATGGCGTCGGCCGGGTTTTCAGCACGGAGATGATCGCGTTCCCATTTTGCGGCTACCGCCGTGCCGACGGCGGCATCGATGTCCTCCGTTTCCGCCGCGGGCGTGGTGGTGTCCGAGAATCCGGCGAATCGGGGATCGCCCTGATCCGGCTCGAACAATTGGCGGCGCTTCGATTCGGTCATCTCTCCATTCCACGAAGGCTCGATGGCGCGGATGCGTCGGTCCAGCGGCGGGTGGGTGGCAAAGAGCGATGACAGCCCGGAAACGAAGAGGAAATGACTGGCTTCGGCGGCTTT
>DATISV010000592.1:0-6977 GCA_035468505.1 Luteolibacter sp.
GGAGCCTTGTCCTTTTTTATGGGCCATGGAAGGAAGGTGGTTTGGGGGTTATCCGATGGAGGTGATCTCCAGCTTGGTCATGTGGCGGCGGAAGCCCTTGGTCTTGTGGAAGCCCTTGCGGCGCTTGAACTTGAAGGCCACGCCCTTGGGACCGCGGAACTGGTTCAGCACCTTGGCGGTGACCGATGCGCCTTCGACGACCGGTGCGCCGATTTTCACCGAGTCGCCTTCGCCGACCATGAGGGCGTCGAACTTGATTTCGGAATCGATCTCGGCGTCGAGTTTCTCGACGTCGAGCCTGGTGCCTTCTTGGACGCGGTATTGTTTGCCGCCGGTTTTGATAACTGCGTAGGCCATGGCCGTATGGGAGAGTTGGTGCGCCCCGTTCGGGCGGGCGGGGAGGACAGCACGGGCCTACCGGGGGCGCAAGGTTTTTTTGGAGATGCGGCGGATTTTTCGGGAAGCGGGCCCACCATGCCGGCGCTCCGCAAGCATGGCCATCGTGGCACGGGGCGTGCGCGCGACATGTGCCGTCAAACGCTGCGGCGCCGTTGCCTCATTCTACACCATCGGTTTTTGGCATTGATGGCTCCGCTGGCATGCGTTACTCACGCCCCCGGCGTTGCAGCGCGGCACGCCACCTCCTCCGCATCCAATCATTTATGCCCGCACGTTCCAGAAACCAAGGAAGACGCCGCTCCGGCGGCAATCGCAACCGCTACGGCCCACCGAAAAGGTCCACCAAGGACGACGAGGAAAAGGCGGTGGAAGTGGAGGGCGAGATCTCCGCGGTGCTTGCAGGCACCATGTTCCGCGTGCGCCTGCAGAGCGGTCACGAGGTGCTCGCCCACATTTCCGGAAAAATGCGCAAGCGTTTCATCCGCCTGGTCGTGGGCGACCGCGTGAAGATGGAGATGTCGCCATACGATCTCACCAAGGCACGCATCGTGTTCCGCCTCGGTTGACTTTTCCGCGTGCTGCCGCCATACCCCGGCCATGTCCAACGCGCTGTCGCCCAAGCCCAGGATTATCGGGCCCAAGGTTCGGATTTGCATCGTCGCCTCGAAGTTCAACGAACAGTTCTCCGATGCGCTCGTTGAAAACGCCATCGAGGAACTCGGCGAACTCGTCCCGCACGGACGGGTCGATCTGATCCGCGTGCCCGGCGCGTTTGAAATCCCGGTGATGGTCGCCTCGGTGCTGGACCGCGACCCGCCCGCCTGCGTGATCGCGCTCGGCGTGATCCTGCGCGGCTCCACCGCCCATGCCGATCTGATCGCGCGCTCGGTGACCGACAGCCTGCAGCAACTCGCCCTGCGCTCGTTGCGTCCGGTGATCCACGAGGTGCTTTTGTTGGATGACGAAAAGCAGGCCTACGCGCGCTGCATCGGCAGCCAGCTCAACCGCGGCCGCGAAGCCGCGCGCGCGGCCGCGTCGATGGTGGATGTGTTCCAGGAACTGGACCGCTCGATGCCCCGCAACTCGCTCGCCAAGAAATCGCGTCATGCCTAGCCGCCGTCAGATCCGCGAGGCCGCGGTGCAGTTTTTGTATTGCGCGGATCTGGAAGGCGGCGCCGACCCGGCCGGGCTGCGCGACGCCTTCTGGGACTTCGTGACCGAGTCCGACCGCCGCAGCCTGCAGGTGGCCACCTTCCGCACCGTGCACCATCTCGCGCACGGCCGCGAAGGGCGCTTGGGGGAGTTCTTAACGCGCCAGGAGGCCGCCGTGGAAATGTTCGCCGGATGGCCGGAGGCGGAGCCGCTCAAGCGCGATCTCGAACGCATCGCCGAAATGGAATCCAAATGGTCCGGCATGCTCGACCGCCTCCAGCGGCTGCCGCGCGAGGACGACGACGCCACCGTGGCGCGGCAGTTCAACGCCGCGCTCGACGAGTTCTTCGCCAACGACCGCGCGCTCGCCGAGGTGCGCCGGAGGTTTCTCGATGGCATCGACGATTTCCCGAAACTGCGCGGCCCGCTGGAAGCCGTGGCCGCCGTGATCCGCCGACTGCAGCGTGTCTCCGACCGCCTGCGCATGGTCGAGGAACCCGAAAAATTTCCCGAGCAGACCGATCTGGAAAAACTCCGCAGTTCGAAAAAAAACCTCCGCGAACTGCGCTCCGGCAGCGACCGGCTGGTGGACGCCGTGCTCGCGCACAAGGAAGCCATCGACGCCATGCTCGCCGGCGTGGTCGAGCACTACGCGCCGGAGCGGATCGATCCGGTGGACCGCGCGATCCTGCGGCTGGCCGCCTATGAAATCCTGCATGGCGACACCCCGCCGAAGGTGGCCGTCAACGAAGCCGTCGAACTGGCGAAACGCTTCGGCACCAGCGATTCCGGGCGCTTCGTCAATGGCGTGCTCGACCGCGTGATGCGCTCCAAGGCCGGGACTTCGCTGCCGGAGTAAAACCGCATATCCATCCAACAACCCACCGCGATGAGCCAGCCCACATCCTTCCAGCGCAAAACCCTGTGGAACGCGGCCACCGGCGTGGCAATCCTGATCATCGGCCTGCTGACGGTCGGGTTGATCTGGCTCACCGGCCGTATGTTCGGCTTCCTGCAGCCGGTGCTGGTACCCTTGATCGTCGCGGGCATCGTCGCCTACGTGCTCGAACCGGTGGTGCGTCTGCTGGAGAAGCGCGGCATGCGCCGCTTGTGGGCGGTGGTCGCCGTGTTCGCGGGTTTGCTGGTGGGAATCACGCTGCTGGTGGCGGCGGTGGTGCCCGGCATCCAGCGCGGCCACGACTCACTTAAAAAGGCGCAGCCACTGTCCAACGTGCTCTCTCGCGAATTGTCCGAGATGCGGCGCGACCACAAGGACAACGCGATCGGCTGGCTGTTGACTGAAACCAATGACAATGGACAACCGGTCCCGGCTCCTGCGGACGAGGCGACGGACAGCGATCTCGGCACCTTCACCCACAGCCGCGCCGGGCGCTTTCTGTTCGAATACAAGGATGTCATTTTCACCAAGCTGCGCGAGTGGGTGACGGTTGGATCCACACGTATCGTCGGCTTTCTCGGGCTGGTGCTGGGCATGATCATGGTGCCCGTCTATCTGTTTTTCTTCCTCAAGGATTCCGCGGCGATCCGCGACCACTGGCACGACTACGTGCCGCTCAAGAACTCCGCCTTCAAGACCGGGCTGGTGGAGACGCTGCAGGAAATCAACGGCTACCTCATCTCGTTCTTCCGCGGCCAGGTGATCGTGGCGGTGATCGACGGCCTGCTGGTCGGCATCGCACTGTCGCTCTTCGGGCTGCCCTACGGATTTCTGATAGGTGTCTTCATGGCCATCCTCGGTGTGATCCCCTACATCGGCAACATCCTGTGCCTGATCCCCGCCTGCATCATCGCGTGGCTGCACGCCCGCGGCGGCGGCGCGGCCTTCGATCTCACTCCATGGGCCTACGTGGGCTGCGTGGTGGCGATCTTCGTGGTGGTGCAGCAGATCAACTCGCTGGTCACCGCGCCCAAGATCGTGGGCGACTCGGTGGGCCTGCATCCGCTGACCGTGATTTTCTCGATGTTGTTCTGGTCGCTGGTGCTCGGCGGCTTCGTGGGCGCGCTGCTGGCGGTGCCGCTCACCGCCGCATTGAAGGTATTGTTCCGCCGCTTCATCTGGGAACCGCGGATGCGCGGGCAGGGTGGAAGCGCGCTGGAAACGCCGGTTTGACCGCCACCAGCGGCAACCCCACGTGCCCCCCGCCCCGCGCGGCCGGAATTCTCCCCCCGGATCATCCCGGCTTGGCGCGAAACGAGAGGCGAAGGAAAACTGATGCCGCCCCGACCGGACGGCAAGACGATTATCACCGATGCGGGGATATGCGCGGAAATCCTCATGCCGTCATCCGGAGGATCACTGATTCACGCGTCCGCGGATCGCCTTGATCGAATTATCCAACAGCACGCTCAGCTCGGGGTTGGCATCTCCGAGCGAGGCTTCCAGCACCGGCAGGCTGGCGTCACCGCCGACACGGCCGAGCAGACGCACCGCGGAATTGCGATGGACCCCGTCCGCCGTGGGCAGGCGGCGCAGCAAGGGGGTCTCCGCAATCGCGCCGAGCTGGCTGTACGCCATCTCCCATTGGTTCGGATCCTGTTCCCAAAGCTGATGGATCAGCGGTGCCAGACCGGACGTTTTTTCCTTCAGGGCGAGGGAAATCATTTCCGGCGGCACGGGTTCGTCGCGTGCGAGCAGGCGGCCGGCCTCGCGCAAGGCGGCCTCGCCGGCGGGTCCGGGTTCGGGCGACCAGACTTCGAGCGCGCGGCAGACATCGGCCTTGAATGCCAGATCCGGCATGGCGAGCAGCACGAGCAGGCGGCTGGTGATGTCGCTGCGGTAAACTTTCGGCTCGGCCTCGGCCAGGCGGTTCACGGCGCGTCCCACGCGCCCCATGTCGATGGATTCCAGCTCGCGCTTGTTGAGATCGTAGAATGCGGGATCCGCGCGGTCTTTCAGTTTCCCGAGCGGGCCCTCGATGAAGTTTCCGTTCTCCACCTTCACCTCCACCACCTGGATCTCGTGATAGATCCGGCGCACGGTTCCGAGCGGTTCGGCGAGGCGCGCGATTTCATCGATGGACATTTTGATGCCGGTGACCACCAACAGGAAATCGCCGCTGCCGCGCGGGTAGAAGTGCGATTGCTTGTCCGCGCCGGTGGAGCGGAGAATGTAATCCATGATGAGGAAGCGGTGTTGCTCTCGCATGTCGCGCAGCCACAGGCCCACCGCGCGGCGGTCGTCGCCGGCGGTCTCGAGGCGCTGGATTTCCTCCACCAACGGGTCGGTGCCGATGAGTTCGCGGAGTTCTTCCCGTTCCCGGCCGGCTTCCGTTTCCTCCGCACCGGTGTCCAGGGCTTCCTCGAAAAGATCACGATCCAAGGGTTGCTCGGAGGAAGCCATGGGTGCCGAACCCGCGGTGAAAAACAGCGGCAGCGAGAGCAAGCCGCAACCTAACAGAAGACCCGACATCAGCGCCTTGAGGCGAGCGCGGGGATTGGCGTATATCAGGAGGCTGATGCCAATCAGAGCGGTGAATCCGGCCATCAGCATGCGCTTGGAGGTGATCATGCCGTCCAGCGCGCCACCGCTGCGGGCTCCGAAGATCAGCAGCAGCGCCATCAGCAGGATGCCCGCCACCCCGGCGATGCCGGCGAGGATGCGTTGCGGCGGTGCCGGCTCGAATGCCACGGGGTCCGGTGCCGAGGCATAGTGCGCCACTTCCGTGCCCATCAACGGCGGGGAGACCGACATCGGCACCCGCTGGAAATGCATCAGGCGGTTGTCGTGCTTTTCGCCGGGATAGAATTTCTTGCCGCGAACGATCACGTCATCGGTGATACGGAAGCGGTGTTCGCAAGCGCCGCACTCGACGGTGCGGCCCTGGAGGTTTTCGCCGACCTTGAATCGCTGCCCGCAGGAGGGGCAGCGGATCACGAGCTGGATCGTGTCGGGGTTCGGATCGGACATGTGCGTGGTGTTAGTATTGATGGCATCGGGATCGAATGCAACCCGCAAGCCCGGCGCGATCGCGTAGCCGGGAGGCCGCGGTGGTTTTCGCTTTGCGGCGACGGCGCGGCTGCGGATGGTGTGCCGCGACCATGCTGCCATGTCCGCGATGTTCGGTGCCGGTGACCACGCACACGGTGGCCGGAGCCGTTTATTTCATCTGTCCGGAATGCGACGGGCGGATGGGCAATCTCGCGTTGCTGCGCCGCACGCTGGAGCCGGATGTGGTGAACCGGCTGTGGCGCAAGGTCTGCGACGCGCATCCGACGAATCACCACGGAGTCCTGCGCTGTCCCTCGTGCCGCGGGCGGATGCATCCCGCCGGGGTGCCGTGCGCGGACGGTGCGGAAGTGCAGCTCGATGTCTGCCGGGTCTGCCAGATCGTGTGGTTCGACACCGGCGAGATCGAGCGGCTGCCGCAGCAACCGCCGCCGAAGCCGGCTCCCGTGCCCGGACGCTTCACACCCGAGGCGGCCGAGGCGCTCGCGCCGATGCTGGCCGAGCACGAACGCGGACGTTGGGAAACGAAGTGGGACGAAGGGGGCTGGGGGCCGATGCAAAACGTGCCGACCAGTCCGCTGCACGCGCTGCTGACGTATTTCGGATTTCCAATCGAGGATGGCGCGCCGGCGGCACAAACGAAGCCGTGGATCACCTGGACCACCGCCGTGATCTGCGCGCTGGTGACGCTGGGGGCCCTGCTCGCCGGCGGACTCGGCCAACTGGTGGCCGATCACGGGTTCGTGCCGGCCGATCCGCTGCGCAACGGCGGACTCACGCCGATCAGCTCGTTTTTCATCCACGCGGGCATCCTGCACCTCGCGTTCAACCTGTGGTTCCTGATTCTCGCCGGAGACAACTGCGAGGATCTGTTAGGGGCGAAACGCTATCTGCTCTTGCTCGTCGGTGGCGCGCTGATCGGGCTGCTGTGTCATGCGGCGTTCGACCCGCGTAAGGACATTCCGGTGGTGGGGGCGAGCGGCGGCATTTCCGCGCTGCTCGCCTACTACGCGCTGGCGCTGCCGCATGTGCGGCTGGTCATTTGCATGCGGCTCGGCTGGTGGCCGTGGTGGTTCCGGATGCGGGCTTCCACGGCGATGGCGCTGTGGGTGCTGGGGCAAATCGTGGGCACGGCGATGCAACTCGGCGGATTGAGCCAGGTATCGAGCATCGCCCACCTCGGCGGCGCGCTCGCGGGAGTGATGGCGTGGTGGGTTTTCAGGCGCGGACCGCAGGGCGCGCTCAGCGGGCGGTGAACGGCAGATCGCGGGCGGTGAGCCAGACGGCGGGCTGGAGTGTTTCGCCGCCGCCTTTCATGCCGAGCAGGACGACTTCGATTTGCTGACCGACCAGCGAGTCGTCGAGCGGGAAGAAATATGTGTAGCCGGTTTTCTGTTGGCGGGCGGGGTATTCCCAGGTGTTCGAGGGATAGGACGCGGCGCGGTCGGGAGCGCCGATG
>DATISV010000593.1:0-9045 GCA_035468505.1 Luteolibacter sp.
TTCCGGCTCCCTGACCCACGACGACACTTCCGTCTTCGCTGATCGCTCTGCCATAACAGCCGTATGCCGCTGCCCCGAGACACTCCAATCCGGTGCCGAGGCTCCATCTGAAAGCCCGTGCCTGGCTGTCCTCGGCCTTCGTTCCCGTCGCCCAGACTCCATTTCTCGAAATGGCCCAGAACACAGTTCCCGCCTCCAAGCGAAGAACTTCCTGCCCGTCCCGCCACAACACCGCATGCTGCCCGGTTTCATCACTGATCCAACCGGCAATGTTGCGGCCGTCGTCCGAAACACCGGTCGCTTGGCTTTCCAGTACCGATAGCTCCACCAATGAAGTCATGCCTTCTTGTGGAGTCCATCGATAAGCCTGGGTTTTTGACCAGTAATAGCTGAAAGCGCTTGATGACCCAACGATTACCGTTCCATCGGCGGACATTCCTCCCACATATGTCGCATGGTTAGGCCCATATCCGGGAATCGTCAAATGTCCGATGTCCACCAAGCCGTCATTGCTATCCCAGCGAAAACACGATGGATAATTCTCAGCCGCGGCGATGTTGCCATCGGCATTCAAGGCCCGGACAACTGTCGTCCCCTCAATTCCGATAAAGGATGGACTGGCGATAAGTGAATTGGCTGCCAACAGCGTGATCGCCAAGAGGAAACCGAGACCATTTGTAAAGCCACTCATCGAGCGCATCATGAAGGCTCCAATCGGGATGATTTCCTAATAGCCAGCGCCGCATGCATACCCGACACCGGCTTCCTGGCAATCTCGGATTTCAAATTCTTTTCGCTTTCCTGCCATCCTTATGGCTTTTCAGGCCGCTACGGGGACAGGAGTGTCCCCGCTCCTTACGCAACACATCCCCGCCACCTGTGCGGTGACGGGGATGTGTGAAACAAGCAGCAACGGAATCCGTTCAGCCCGGGATGAGGTCTTTCACCGCATCGCGCTCTTCCTTCAACTCATTGATGGTGGCGTCGATCTTGCCTTGGCTGAAGGAATCGATGGGCAGGCCCTGGACGACCTCCCACTTGCCGTTCTCGATGGTGCGGACCGGCATTGAGGCGATGAGGCCTTTTTCGATGCCGTAGGAACCGTCCGAGCAAACCGCGACCGAGTGCCAGTCGCCCGCCGGAGTGGGGGTGACGAGGCTGCGCACCGTGTCGATGGCGGCATTGGCGGCGGAGGCGGCGGAGGACGCGCCGCGGGCCTTGATGATGGCGGCGCCGCGCTGTTGCACGGTGCTGATGAAGTCGCCCTTGAGCCATTCGACGTGCGAGATGACATCGGTCACCGGACGGCCGTTGATTTTGGCGTTGGTGAAGTCCGGATACTGAGTGGCCGAGTGGTTGCCCCAGATGCAGAGGTTGGTGACCTTGGAAACGTGGACGCTGGCCTTGGCGGCGAGCTGGCTCTTGGCGCGGTTCTCGTCGAGCCGGGTCATCGCGAAGAAACGGTCCCTGGGCACGCCTTCCGCGTTGTTCATGGCGATGAGGCAGTTGGTGTTGCAGGGGTTGCCGACCACGAGCACGCGCACGTCGTTGGCGGCGTTGCGGGCGATGGCCTTGCCCTGGCCGGTGAAGATCTTGCCGTTGATGCCGAGCAGGTCGCCGCGCTCCATTCCGGCCTTGCGGGGCACCGATCCGACGAGCAACGCCCAGTTGGTGCCCTTGAAGCCTTCGGCGAGATCGGAGGTGCCAGTCACGCTGTTGAGCAGCGGGAACGCGCAGTCGTCGAGTTCCATCATCACGCCTTCGAGCGCGGCCATGCCGGGTTCGATTTCGATCAGGCGCAGGTTGACCGGTTGGTCGGGGCCGAAAACACCGCCGGAAGCGATGCGAAACAGGAGCGCGTAGCCGATTTGGCCGGCCGCGCCGGTGACGGAGACAGTGATGGGAGCTTTCATGACAATTGGTTGGGGACGAGACGCTAGGAGGCGGGCCGCACAAGGTCAACCGGCAAGCGGCCGATGAGAGGTCATGCGCGGGTTTTCGAAAATCCGGCTCGAAACTCCCGGCTTCCCGCGGCGCGGAAAAGACGCTTGAATCCGCGGCATGATCGACATGCTGGTGCGCCTGTATGACTTGCCGGATTCCTCGGAGCTGTATGCGCGGGTGGCGGCGGGCGGGGTGACCCTGCGGCGTGCGCGGGCGTTCGAAAAGCACACGGTGGCGGCCTTCGCGCGGACTTTTTCCGAAAAGTGGGCCAGCGAGGTGGAAGTGGCGTTGAGCCGCCAGCCGGTGGCCTGTTTCATCGCCACCCGGGACAAACAAATCCTCGGCTTCGCCTGTTACGACACGACAATGCGCGGGTTCTTCGGCCCCACCGGCGTGGCGGAATCCGCCCGCGGACTGGGGCTCGGCAAGGCGCTCCTGATGCGCTCGCTCGAGGCGCTGCGCGAAACCGGCCACGCCTACGCGATCATCGGCGGCGTGGGGCCGCGGGAGTTTTACGAGAAGGCCTGCGGCGCGATCGAAATCCCCGGCAGCGACCCGGGGATCTACGGCGATCTGCTGCCATAGAATCCCTTACTCCGCCTCCCGGCCGTGTCCTGATAGATACGCGCCGATCGAGCGCAGGCGGTTGACGCCGGGTTCTCCGGTGGTGTCGGTGAGGGGCCCGGCGTGATTGGCGATTTCGATGCGGCGCGCGGGCGTCCACAATCCGGCGCGCTCCACGAACATGCCGAGCGCGTGTTTTTCGTCGGCAGTGAGCAGCACCGCCGGCGCGAGCGGCGGGACCGGCGGCAACTCGGGGATCTTCGGCTGCGGCGGCGTGCGCGCATACACCACCACCGTGCCCGCGGCGAGGTCGCCGAGGCGCTGGAAGCGCCGTGTGGAGAGGCAGCTCGCCAGCCCGAAGGCATAGGTGAAAAGCGGCATGCCGTCGATGAAGCGCAGGAAATTCCTCACCACCGCCTGGCCCACCGTGATCGGCGAACCGCTGGTCTGCACGACGCGCAGCCCGAGCATGCGCTTGCCTGGCGTGGCACCGCGCCGGCCGGCCTCGAAAACGACCGGATACAGCCAGTCGAGCAGGAACCAGCCCAGCAGGAAGAGCCCGCCGGCCACGTTGTCGCCCATCGCCCAGCCGGCCAGGGTGACCCCGATGACGATGACGATCATCAAGGCCACGCGGATGAAAAAATCGGCCAGATAGGCAAGCGCCCGCGGCATTGGCCCGGCGATGCGGAGTTGGATCACCACGCCCTCGGCGAGTTCCACCGATTGCAGCGTGTCGAGCTTGGAGCGGGCTTCCATGACGGTTGGCTCAGGGTTCCAGCAGATCGTCCAGCACCCGCAGCGTGACGCGGATCGAGATGTCGAGCGAGTCCGCGGAAATGATTTTCAAATTGTCCGCCGGCGTGTGCCACCAGCCCTTGCGGGAAAAATCGCCGATGATGTCCACGGTCGGGATGCCCGCGAAATTGAGCGGCACGTGGTCATCAATGATCGGCCCGGGGGCCATGCCGAAAAGGTGGTCCACCTTTTCCCCGCGAGCGGCGGCCATCACCGCGTCTTTCAAATGCGGCGGAGTGTCCGACGGCAGGCGGATCGACAGGTCCTCGTGGCCGATCATGTCGAGCACGATGCCGAACACCGGCTTGTCGTCGCGCGCGCGCCATTGGTTCGCGTAGTGGCGGCTGCCGTAGAGGCCGTCGGTGGGTGTGATGTTCTCGTTGAACGCCTCCTCGCCATCGAAAAAGACCAGTTCGAGCTGCGCGGCGAGTTCGGGTTTTTCCGCGGCGAGATGGCGGGCGATCGCCACGATCGCGGCGCAGGCCGAGGCCGCGTCGTCGGCACCCACGAAGTGCATGTTCTTGTAATATTTCGAATCGATATGCGCGCAGAGCAGGCCTTTCACCGGCCGCTGCCACGGATCGCCGCCGCCGGATTTGAAACGGGCGCGCACGTTTTCGAAGGCGATGGTGCCGATCGGGGTGGAGCGTTCGAAACGCTGGCCCTCGATCGCCCAGCCGGCCGCCTCCAGCTCGGCGCGCACCAGTTTCCTCACCGCATCCAACCCGTCGGATCCCGGCGGACGCGGGCCGATGGCCAGCATTTTTTCCGTTAGATCGTAAGCCTCCTTGCCGAGAACGGGCGAGGAACGTTTCACCAGCGACCACGCCACCGCCGCGGCGATGGCCAGCGCGAGCAATATCGTCAACAGCCGCTTGGAACGCATGACGCGGAGGCTGCGCGGGCCGGCGGGCGAGGAAAAGCGCAAAGCGGCATCACTTGCCGGTCAGCAGCCCGCGGCCGGCCCACAGGTAATTCCAGCCGGAGAGCATCGTGAGCGCCAGCGCCAGCCACATCGAGGCCGGTTGCAGCCAGCCGTCCTCGTGCGAGAGGTATTGGAAGAGTGCGACAAAGCCGTTATCCGGATCGAGCGGCTTGAAGGCGAACCACACCAGACAGGTGATGCAGAAGGTGAGTTGCAGGCCGGTTTTCCATTTCCCTAGCCGGTCGGCCGCCAGCACCTGCCCGGCTTCCACCGCGATCTGGCGCAGCCCGGTGACGAGAAACTCGCGGGCGATGATCAACACCGTCACCCACACCGGACAAAGTTCCTCCGCACTCAGATAAACGAAGGCCGAACAGACCAGCACCTTGTCCGCCAGCGGATCGAGCAGCTTGCCCATCGGCGTGACCAGCCCCATGCGACGCGCCAGCCAGCCGTCGAGAAAATCGCTGATCGCCGCGATCACGAAGGTGACCAGCGCCAGCCAGTGCCCGGCCGGCCGGTCGAGCGAGGCCCCCGCCACGAACACGCCGGTCAGGACCAGTCGCGAGACGGTGATGGCGTTGGGCAGGTTCACGCGCGCACATTGAGGAATCGACGCGCCGATGGCAACCCGCGCTTTCGGGAGCAGTCCGGAACGTGCCGTGAAGCCTGCGCGATCTCTGGGTGCGGGGCGCTTCCGCGCCTGCCCCGGGCATCAGCGCGGGATTCGGTCGAGAGCCCGGTTCGGGAAGATCGGCGACGGCTGGCGGTGGCGGTTCATGATTTCCACCATCTTCGCCACGCGTTCGGGTTCCTTGTCGGCGAGGTCGTCGGTTTCGGCCAGGTCACGGCCGAGATGATACAACATCGGCTTGCCGTCGTGATTCATATCATATTGCACGAGTTTCCAGTCGCCTTGGAGCAGGGCGCGGCGGGTGTTTTGCTCGTGGAATTCCCAGTAGAGGAAATCGTGCTCCTTCTGTTCGCCGCGGCCGGTGAGCGTGGGGAGGTATGAAATGCCGTCGATGTGTCCGGGCACGGGCGCGCCGGCCAGTTCGCAGGCGGTGGGCAGGAAGTCCCAGAACGCGCCGATGTGGTCGCTGGTGCCGGGTTTGCCGATGCCGGCGGGCCAGTGGGCGATCAAGGGCACGCGGATGCCGCCTTCGTAGAGGTCGCGCTTGCCGCCGCGCAGCGGGCCGTTGGAATCGAGCATCTCGGGACGGTATCCGCCTTCGAAGTGCGGGCCGTTGTCGCTGGTGAAAAGGATCAGGGTGTCGCGTGCCACGCCTTTTTTCGCCAGCGCGATTTGAAGACGCGCGATATAGCGATCCATCGCCTCGACCATGGCGCGGTAGTGGAGTTGTGGGTTTTTCACCATGGTGTAATTCCCCTTTTCATGCTTCATGCCCGCGCCGCCGGGCACGGAGCCTTCGGGCCCGAGCACCGAGGCGTGAGGGATTGGATAGGAAAGCAGCAGGAAAAACGGTCCGTCGGTTTCATCGATGAAACGCTCGGCCCGGGCGGTGTAGAGTTCCGTGTCGTAGGATTTCCCGTGGTGGAGTTCATTGCCTTCCAGCTCCACGCGCATGAGTTGATCGTAGATGAACTTCGGATAGCGGTGGTGGCCGTCCTTGTGGCTGGTGGTGCCATAGAACACATCGAAGCCCTTATCGAGCACGCGCTGCGGGTTCTGCGTGTTGCCGGAGACGCATGACTTGCCGATCATGGCGGTGCGGTAGCCGGCCGTCTGGAGCAGCGTGGCCACGGTGAGGTCTTCCGGATCGGGCCGCAGTTCGTGCTCGCCATTGCCGCGCAGCCAGGTGCGGCCGGTGTCGAGCCCGGTCATCAATGTGCTGCGTGCCGGCGCGCAGACGGTGGAGCCGGAGTAGTGCCGCGTGAAGCGGATGCCCTCCGCCGCGAGCTTGTCGAGCACCGGCGTCTGGATCGTTTTCTGCCCGTAGCAGCCGAGGTCGCCGTAGCCGAGGTCGTCGGCGATCACGAACACGATGTTGGGTTTCGCCGCCGCGAGACCCATGCCGATGAGCAGAAAAAGGATGGCACGCATGAGGGAGAACTAACGAACGCTTCGCGGACGTGTCCAGCGCGGATGCCCCGCCTCAGGGCTGGGCCATCAAGCCAAGAAGAGAGAACCACGGATGGACACGGATTCACACGGATGGATGATGAAAGATTTCAGGATGACTCGGCGTCGGGATGACATTCAGTAATCATCAGAACTCACAGGGGAATTCAACTGGATCGATCAAAATCCGTGCTCATCCGTGTCCATCCGTGGTTCAATTTCCGTCTGAAGCGCAGTTGTCGATCCCTGGCATGATCGCTCTGCGCCTCAGGGTTGAAGCTTGCGGAAATTTGCCAAAACGGCGCGCACGTCGCCGATGAACACCGCGGCGCGCAGTTCCAGTGGCACGCGGTCGGCGTCATCGCTGAGCCACAGGCCCGCCTCGCGGCGCATCTTGCGATAGGGGCGGAGTTCGAGCGTGTCGCGGTCGATCTTTTGCATCGCCACGGCCAGGCGGATCGCCGGCCGGTCCATGTGGCGCTCGCGGGCAATCACCCGCACGCGCACCAGATAGGGCGTCTTGAACGGCTGGACGACCAGCGTTACGCGGTCGCCGGGCGCGAGCTTCTGTGCGCGCACGAACAACAAGGCGGAAAAGATATCATATACCGGTTCGAAGCGGAACACGCCCTGCTTGCGGGCGGATTCCTTTTTCTTCAGGAATTCGCTGTTTTCATCGAACTCCACCTGCCGCGGCCGGTAGTGCACGGTGGTGGTGATCTTTTCGCGGCGGTCGGTTTCCACCGCATGGAAAAACCGTGGGCGCAGCGTGGCGGGATGCACTTCCGACCAGAAATGGCTGCGATAGGGAAACAAGGCGCTTGCGGCGCCCGTGCTGGCGGCGTTCGAGCGGACCACCAGCATACCCGGCTTGTCCGCGTCCTTGGGCGCGAACTCGATGCGCAGCTTTCCGGCATCCAGCAGACCTTTCCAGCTCACCTCGAAATCGAGCACCGATGGCGCGATCGTCCGGACCGCCGGAAGCGCGCCGGGCGCGGGAGTGGTGAGTTCCTTGCGCCACGCCGGATCCGCGACGAGACCCGCGGCCATGGCGAGCGAGAGAAGGACTGTAAATCGCACATGCATGTCGGTCTTGCGGGTTTAATCGCCGTCGTGCGGCGCGGGATTTTCCTCGGTTCCCGCCTTCACGCCCACGCCATGGCGGTAAACCAACTCACCGCCGTAGTGGGCGGCGCGGATGACGCACCATGAGGAGACCAGCGAGAGCGCGGCGGTCACAGCCATGGTGGTTTTCGAGAAACGCGGTGACCGGCTGATGGTGAGGGCCGCCAGCGCGGCGGCGAGCGCGGTGACGATGGCCGCGTTGCGCGCGCGTTCGCCCCACTCCTCATGTTCTTCGAAGACCTGTTCCGCAGCGGGGCCCGCGGATTCCGCCGCATGCTCGTCCTCCTCACCGCTCCATGACGCGGCGGCGGCTCCAAGAGCCGCCAAAACGAGCACCACCGCAGTCATGCGCCGCAGGCCGGCACCGGAAACGAACAGCGAGCACAGCGCCATGACCGTGCCGAGCAGCAGGAAGGCGATGGGGAAGTGGACAATCGCGGGATGCAGCGGGTCGGGAAGGTTCATCGCTGTAATATTGTATGTGGATCGAGCGGATGGAAAGTCATTAGAGCGGCATCGCCCGTCGCGACTTGCGCGTTATTTCAAGAGATCATCCGCGAAAATCGCATCAAGGCGTGGAAATCGCGGCCGGTGGTGTGTGATTCAATGTGCCAGCCGCAGGCGTCGCAGATGCCATTGACGAGAGGCAAACCGAGTCCGAGTCCGCCCGGCGCGACGGTGTCGGGATCGCAGTCGTTGTCGATTTCCACGACCGGCGAGGTGACGCCGCGGCAGGTGACGCGCAGGCGGCTGCCGGCATAGCGGACGGCGTTATCCAGCAATGCGTGCAGCGCTTGCCGCAGCAGGTCCGGATCGATGCGGATTTCCGGATCGCATGAAACGTCCATGGTCCAATCAAGCCCGCGCGCTTCGGCCAGCGGGCGATGGCTTTCCACCACCTCTCGCAGCAGTCCTCCGAGCCGGACTGACACCTCCACCGGCCGCAGCATGCCTTGCCGTGCCTTGACGACGAGCAGCGAGCATTCCACGAAGCGCGACAGTTTCGCCACTTCCTCGCGCAGTTCCGCCAGGAATTCCGGCGGTGTGCCCGGCGGGGCGTTGTCGATCCGCATGCGCAGCAACGCCAGCGGTGTGCGCAGTTGATGGGCCACCCGCGAGCAAAACTCCGCCGTGTCCTGGCAATCGTCGCCGCGGGAACGGGAGTTCATGATATTTCCTCCTTCTTCAGTGCAGGTTGAGAATGGTTCCGGCGGTGGAGAAATAGATCAGCATGCCGGAGACATCCACGGTGGACGCGAGCGATGGCGACGAGACGACCGCGGGGTCCAGCTTTACCGCGCGGGCACCGAGCGGCAGCATGGCTCCGAGCACGGTGGCCGAAAGCACTTGCGCGGTGATGGCCGCGGCGACCGCCATCGCGAGGTGCGCGAAATCGAAATCCGCGCCGGTGCCGCGCTGCAAGTGCGGCAGGATGAGCGTGATGAAGGCGGCGATCGAGACTCCCATCGTGAGACCGAGGAACAATCACGTGCGCGCTTCCTTCCATGCGATGCGCAGCGCGCTGCCGGTGTCGATTTCGCCGAGCGCCATCGCGCGGATCACCATGGTGGCGGCCTGCCCGCCGGAATTGCCGCCGGCGGCCACC
>DATISV010000594.1:0-4921 GCA_035468505.1 Luteolibacter sp.
GCACTGCCGTGACTTTGGTAGGGCCGAAGCGTGGCGTGAATGGTGGCGGGTTTTTGAAATTTATTTTCGTTACATTGATTATTAACATCCAGTGATTCACGATCATTGTTCTGGAATATCCGTATCAGTTCCGCAGCGCAGTTTTTGGCGGTGTAGTGGCCGCCTTGCTGCTGAAGATCGATGTCTTCGATGAGCGATTCGAGCAGCCCGGCCGAGTTTTCGTCCACCCACAGATGACGGTCGCCGGAGAGTTTGCGATGGTGGCTGCCGGAGCGGATCAGGCTGCGGATTTCGGCATCGGGCAGGGTGCGGCCGTCCTGGGTTTGGTAGTCGAGCCGGAAGTCGAGCCAGTCGTCTCCGGAGCCGATCACGTCGATTTTGGGCGTCACGATGAGAATGCGGTCGCATGCCCGCCGGATGGCCGGGGATTCCTCGATGAGCCAGTTTTTCCGGAGATCGGGCAGGATTCTGGCAAGAAAGGGCAGAATGGAAGTTTCATTGGAAAGAATCCACGCTCCGCTGTGCTCGTTTCCGGCGGCGAATCCGGCGTCTTGAAGCACGCGGCAGGCCCGCAGTTCGACCTCGGGATCGCGGACTTCGCAGATTTCGCCGGTCAGACGAGGCAGCGACGGAATGTTTCCGCTGCCCGGCGGAACCGGATCGGCGTCCGGGTAGGCCACGGTCAGAGACGCGCGCAGTTCCTTGAGCGATCCGTCGAGCGCCAGGTGAAAACGCGGCTTGGCGGGGACGAAGTGAAGTCCGGCCAGCCAGCCGCGGTCGGGAAATTCCAGCCATTCCTGCCACGACGGCAGATCGGCCAGAAACCCGTGCAAGGGCGTGCGTGCGGAGGGTTTTCCGGCCACCAGCGCCTCGACGATCGGGCGCAACGAGTCGGGAAGCGGGCCGCTGCCGGCCAGATGGATGCAATCCTCATCCGCCCGCACGAGCGCGTCGCCGATGAGTTGCCATGGCCCGGTATCCGGATCGGCAACGAGCCGGACCTCGTCATCCTCGCGGACGATTTCCGCCAGCCTCAACCGGTCGCCGTTGGCAATCTCGACCGTGCGTCCGTCGTTGCGGGCGGACACGCCGGGGTGGCCGACGATGGCAGTTAGAAACGCGGCGAGCTGGCTGTCGGCGAGTTGCAGGTGGGCTTCCTTGTCCGTGCTTACCCCCGCGGCGGCCAGTTGCGCGTGCACAAGGGAATCGGCATTGTGCACTGCGCTTCGTTTAGTTTGCACAATGGAAAGGGCCATCTTCCCACGGGACAGCGCGCCCTGCCAGTTCGGCCCGAGAATGATATCAATGGGACATTCCTTCGGCGCAGGGAGAGTTTCGCCCGAACGATTGCTTTTCTCAATGTGCCCACGCAACAGGGCGAGGCCGGTGGCCACGGCGTGGCAGCACAACGCGCCGCTGCCCTGGTTTTCCGGGCACGGGCAGCGCGCCTCCAGATCCGTGGCGGAGCGCACGGTCACGCCGACACGCATCAGCTTCCTGCCCGCACGCACGGTGCCGCGCCAACCTCCGTCGGTGGGCGTGACCTCAGCCACACAGCCGTCGCGCAGCAGCGTCTCGCCTTCCTTGAAGGCCTTCCATGACGCCGCCTTGCGCAGCGTTTCCTCATTCCAATCGCTCATGCGCCGGCAGCATCGCCGGATTCAGGAGCGGTGCAATCCCGCAGCGTCTCCGGGGAAATGAGTGCTTGCGCGGAAATTTAAGTCTGCTAGATTTCACACGTCCGATACACGTTCCGGACATCAGAGAAACACAACTCCACCGACCACTATTATGAAAATCGTCAAACTCCTCGTGATTGCCGCCGTCGCTTCCTTGTTCGCCGCTTCCTGCTGCCCGAGCGTCGCTCCGGCGCCTGCTCCGGCTCCAGCTCCGATGCCGTCCAAGTAAGCCAACCCCGACAACTTCCCACAAACCCGGCCCTCCGTCATGGAGCGCCGGGTTTTTCGTGGCGGGGATTGCGGTTTGACGGATGACGGGCGAGTCCTCAGTTTCCCCCGCGATGTCCGCCACCAAGCACGTGCTGTTTGTTTGCACCGGCAATACCTGCCGCAGTCCGATGGCCGAGGGCTTGTTCCGCATGGCCGCTGCGGGTCGCGAGGATGTGAGCGTGGGTTCCGCCGGAGTGGCCGCCGGCAAAGGCGCGCCCGTCAGCCGCGAGACACTGGCCTCCTTGAAAAAACGCGGGGCCACGCTGGACGGGTTCGCGAGCCGGCCGGTGACCGAGGACCTGCTGCGCCAGGCCACTCATGTGTTTGCCATGACGGAGGGACACCTGGCGGTTTTGGAATCCCGGTTCCCGCATCATGCGGAGAAATTTTTCCTGGTCGGCGAGTTCGCGGGCATCACCGACAAGTGCCAGGGCGTGGACGTGCCGGATCCCATCGGCATGGGCCCGGCCGCTTATGAGGAAGTGGCGGGTGTGCTCGAAACGGCGGTGCCAGCCATCCTCGCCTACATCGACTCGGTGGGCTGACACCGCTTGCCTTCGTCGGGCGCAATGGCGCTTGTCATGCGGTGGCGGATTCCTAGGCTGTCGCCGCTTTGCGGCCTTCAGCAGGCCGACTTTCACACGATCCCATCATTCCATGAACCACACCCTTCTCGCCCAAGCCGCCAACGAAGCCCGCGGTCTCGCCATCGATGCCGTCCACGCCTGCAATTCCGGCCACCTCGGCCTGCCGCTCGGCTGCGCCGAAATCGGTGCTGTACTGTTCGGCGAATCGCTGCGTTACTGCCCGGACGCGCCGAAGTGGCTCAACCGCGACCGCCTGATCCTTTCCGCCGGCCACGGCTCGATGTTCCTCTACGGCTGGCTGCACATGTCGGGATACGCGGTGAGTCTGGATGAGGTGAAACATTTCCGCCAGCTCCACTCGATCACGCCGGGTCACCCGGAATTCGGCGAAACCCCGGGCGTGGAAGCCACCACCGGCCCGCTCGGCCAGGGCGTGGGCAATGCCGTGGGCTACGCGCTCTCCGGCATGCGCGCCGCCGCACGCTTCAACACCGCGGATCACACGATCTTCGACCATCACGTCATCGCACTCTGCGGCGATGGCTGCCTGCAGGAGGGCGTGGCCAAGGAAGCCATCGCCTTCGCCGGCCACAACGGCTTGGACAACCTGGTTCTCATCTACGATTCCAACGACGTCACCCTCGACGCCATGGCCGAGGTGACCCAGAGCAAGGACGCCGCCGCATGGTTCGCTTCGCTGAAATGGGACGTCGTCACCATCGACGGCCACGACCTCGATGCCGTCGCCGCGGCCATCGCCAAGGCCAAGGCGGACGACAACGGCCGCCCCAAGGCGATCATCGCCAGGACGCTCATCGGCAAGGGCATTCCGGAAGTGGCGGGCACCGCCAAGGGCCACGGCGAGGGCGGCGCGAAATTCGCAGATGCCGCGCGCGCCGGACTCGGACTGCCGGCGGAGCATTTCTACGTTTCCGAGGAAACCCGCGCCTTCTTCGCCGAGAAAAAATACGCCGCCAAGGCCGGGTTCGATGCCTGGCAGCAGACCTACGACGCCTGGTCGAAAGCCAATCCGGAACTCGCCGCGGAACTCACCGATGGCCTCGCCCTCGCGGTGCCCACCGACCTGCGCGAAAAAATCCCGCACTTCGCCGCCGACTACAAGGACGCCACCCGCTCGGCCGGCGGCGTGGTCATCAACGCGCTCGCCAAGGCGATGCCCCAGCTTCTAACAGGCAGCGCCGACCTCTTCGGCTCGACCAAGAACTACCTCAAGGACGCCGGCGACTTCTCGCGCGACAACCCGCTCGGCCGCAACATCTGGTTCGGCATCCGCGAGCATGCCATGGGAGCCATCTGCAACGGCATCGCCTACGACGGCATCTTCCGCGCGTCCGGCGCCACCTTCCTCGTCTTCGCCGATTACATGCGCGGCTCGATACGCCTCGCCGCACTCTCCGGTCTGCCGGTCACTTATATCTTCACCCACGATTCCGTGGGCGTGGGCGAGGACGGCCCCACCCACCAGCCGGTGGAAACCGTCAGCGGCCTGCGCGTGATTCCGAACCTCGATGTGATCCGCCCGGCCGACCCCGAGGAAACCGCGGGCGCCTTCGCCGCCGCCATGGCGCGCACCGACGGACCCACCGCGCTCATTCTCACTCGCCAGGCCGTGCCGCAAACCGCCGGACTCACCCCCGACGAACGCCGCGACGGCACGCTCAAGGGCGGCTACATCGCCCGCAGGGAAACCGGCGATCTAACGACCCTCCTGCTAGCCTCCGGTTCCGAACTGCAATACGCCATCGCCGCCGCCGACGAACTCGGCGCGGGCGTGCGCGTCGTTTCCATGCCCAGCTTCGAACGCTTCGAACGCCAAAGCGCCGATTACCGCGAAAGCGTGCTGCCATCGTCCTGCACCAAACGCATCGCCATCGAAGCCGGTGTCACCGCGCTGTGGTGGAAATACGTCGGCACGCAGGGCAAGGTGATCGGCATCGACCGCTTCGGCCTCAGCGCCCCCGGCGGCACCGTCTTCAAGGAACTCGGCATCACCAAGGAAGCCGTCGTCGCCGCCGCGCGGTGAAAACCGGAGCCCGGCGAATTCGGGATTTGAACCACGGCTAAATCCAATGCTTTTAGGGATTGGAGAATGAGAAAGCGGGGGCTCTTTATCCTGAAAGGATTACAGATGATAGCCCGGGGTCGAGGAGCGCTAGCGACGACCACCCCGGGTTGGAATTCCAAAGCCATAGCACCCCGAAGGGTGTGCGAGAACCGCCGCTCACACCACGGACGTCAGCGCTCTCTCCGACCCACTGCCGGGGTGGAGTCACATGATTTCCATGAATCGCTGTAAAAACCCGGACTCAATGCCCCATGTCCGCCGGCGTGAAGCCCATCACGATGTCGAACTTCGCGGCCAGT
>DATISV010000595.1:0-5408 GCA_035468505.1 Luteolibacter sp.
ACCGTCAACACCACTGCCGGCCGCTATCTTGAAACCGGTGCCTCATTTGATGGCATTTTCAGGATGTTCAGCTCCGCGGGTTGGGGCGGCCACGAATTCAGCGCCGTCATCAACGGAGGCGATGTGGAACTCCAACTCTTCCATCTTGCCCGCGACGGGGAGTCCGGGGTGTTCAAGGTGCTCAACGACGCCCGCTTGGAAAGTCTCGGCGGCAATCTCAGGGACTTCCTCGCCGCAGGGCAGCCGTTCCTGACGATCGCCCCGACGGCGCAGGCCTTGTTCACCGGCAACATTCTCAATACCACCACAGGTCAGATGCCTGTCAACTCGGCCAACGTGACCGCAGTCGGCAACCTGCGCTTCGATGCCCCGGAATCCGAAACCGACACCACATGGACCAACGGAGCCGGCAACCGGCAATGGAACCAGGCTGCAAACTGGAGCGGTGGCGTGCCCGGCAGCGGCACCGCCGCGATCATCGGCGATCAAACGGTCGAAGGACCGGTCGTCGCCACCGGAATCAACGCCGTGGCGGACAGCCTGGTGGTGGGCGACCAGACAAGCACGGCCGACCGCCTGGACGTCACCGGCGGCACGCTCGCCACCACCCGCTGGCTGGTGCTCGGGTATGATCATGGCAACACCGGAACGCTTGCCGTCGGTTCCGGCACGGTCGGGATCGGCAGCGACCTCTTCGTCGGTCTTCGTGGCACCGGCCATCTTGAAATGACCGGCGGCTCGATGCTTGTCGCCAATCTGCTGGCGGTGGCGGCACAACCCGGCGCCACCGGGTTGGTTACACTCGCCGCCGGCACGCTTGAGGCCGGAGCCATTCATCTATCCGCCGGCGGCCTGCTCGATCTAACAGGCGGCACCCTGGTGCTCGCTGGCGACGTCACGTCACAGGTGGACGCCCTGGTGGCTGAAGGCCGGATCGTCGTGCACGGCGGAGCGGGAGTGGTGACTGCGGATTACGATACCACCCATCCCGGCAAAACCAGCGTCACCGGCACCCTGCCGCCGCTGACAGCGATCCAGTGGAACTCCACCGACCCCGGCCTCTGGACCACGGATGTCGGCTGGACCGGCGGCAGCTCTCCGCTCGACGCGTCCCAACATTTCAAGGTTGTTTTCAATATCGCCGGAGCCGGGCCATGCACCCTTGATGCCGCCGCGACCGTCGGCCAACTCGTGATGGGTGACAACACACCGGGAGCCGACGCCCGTCTGGTGCTGGAGGCCGGAGCCGGTCTCACCGCCGGACTCGACGCTTTCAACCGAACGAATTGGACGGCCATCGGATACAACCGCTACGCGTTCATGCGGGTCGAAAACGGTGCCACCCTGCACTGCCGGAACCATCTGTGGGTTGGATTGAACGCGCCCGCCGTGGGAAATCTGGACATCTCCGGTGGCACCGTCGAGGTCGATGGACAGTTCGGTCTCGGCTGGGAATCCGGCACCGGCTTCGTCACCATCCGTCAAGGCGGCACGCTCGTGCTGGACCGCATCGACCCCACCCTTTCGATCGGCCCCGATTCGTCGATCGACATCCAGTCCGGCACCATGGTCATCGGCGGTGATCGCAGCGCCGCCATCGGCAGTTATGTCGCCGCCGGGAAAATATCCTCCTACGGCGGAGCCGGAACGGTGTCCGTTGCCTACGACGCCGGCTCGAACCTTACCACCGTCTCGTCCATCGCCCCGCCCTACGGGTTCTATTCATGGATCGGGGAGTGGGCGGAAAACATCGGCTATCCCGGCGACGATCACGACGGCGACGGGCACTACAACTTGTATGAGTATGCCTTGAATGGCGATCCCACCAATCCCGCGGACCAAGGCGGCGAGACTCCGCGGATCGATCACGCCGATGGCATGCCGGTATTCCGCCATCTTGTGCGCAAGAACGATCCGGAGTTGATATACGCCGTGCAATCGAGCCCCGACCTGGGCCCGGACTCCTGGGTTGATGCCGGACTCGGCACGCCAGAAATCCTTCCCTTCAACGACGACTACGACGAACTCGTTCACCCAGTTCCGGCCGGGGCGGACGCGTTGTTCCTGCGACTGAAGATCCACTATCCGTAAAAGAATCCACAGCGAATGAGCCCGCGTGTCGATGACCACATGGACCCACAGTGGAAAGATTCCGATTCCTGCCACGAAATTTCCTTTTTTCCGATTGACAATCCGTCGTCCAGATCGATTATACATTACGTGTATAAAGACAGCTTGCGCATGTAACACGTTCGCATTCGGTCAATCCTCTGAAAAAAACCCACTCCAATCCCGTCAGTCATGATCAAGCTCCAACTGGAAAAAACGTCTTTTCGACTGGCCAGCCCTTCCCGGCCCGGCCGGGGGTTCACGCTGGTGGAGATTCTGGTGGTGATTGCGATTGTGCTGGTTCTTGCCTTGGCCTCGATTCCGCTCGGAAAGAAATTGCAGGACTCCGCCCATGCGGCGAATTGCATGTCGAATCTCCGGCAACTTGGAGCGACGATCATCATGTATGCCGGTGACCACGGTCAAAAGCTGCCGCCGCTGCAACCCGAAACGAGCCGGGAGACCGGAATGCGCGGAGACATCTGGCCGGTGACCATGGCGCGGGCCGGCTACATGTGGAATGGTCAGGGCGATCTGCCGTGCGGAACCGGTGTCTGGACCTGTCCCAAATGTGATTTCATGTCCAACACCTACGGCGGCTATGGCGTGGCTGAGGACTCGGTCTTCGTTTACGGAGAAAGATATCCCATTGATGTCAGGGAGCCCGGTTCGCTGCGCCTGAGCCGGATTGAGCGTCCGTCGAACACTTGGTTGATCGGTGATGCCGCCAGGAGTCCGGACACAACCGAAAAGGGTTGGTATGCCATTTGGGCGCGTCCGAACCGCTGGGCCGGCAGCCATTCCCCGGCCGAGCGCCACGCGGGCAAGGTCCATGTCTGCATGGTGGACGGCCATGTCGAGGCCCTCACGTTGAAGGAAATCGAGGATCGCAAGATCACCTACGATGTTGTTCGCTGAGGGTAATAATCCGCACTGGGGGAGTGGCTGCCTTCCTGCCCGCGCGGGGCGGGCACGGCGTTGACGATTTCCGCGAGCACCTCGTCCACCTGCTGACCGCTGATGGCCACTTCCGGGGTGAGCTGGACGCGGTGGCGGAGTACCGGCAGCGCGGCGGACTTGATATCATCCGGAATCACATAACTCCGGCCATCCATCGCGGCGAAGGCCTTGCCGATCCGCACCAGGCTGATCGCCCCGCGCGTGCCGGCACCGAGCGAGACGGCGCGGGACTCGCGTGTGGCCCTCGCGATTTCCACCGCGTAGGCGACGACGTCCGGGACCACGGCCACCGCGGCTGTCGCGGCCTGTGCGGCGACGATGTCCGCCGGTCCGCAAATGACATCGACATCCGCTTTTTCATAACTCGGCACCTCGGCGGCGGCGCGCTGCACGATTTCGCACTCGGGATCGCGCTCGGGGTAATCGATGAGCACTTTCATCACAAAGCGGTCGAGCTGAGCTTCCGGCAGCGGATAGGTGCCCTCGTGTTCCACCGGGTTCTGTGTGGCCAGCGTCATAAACGGCGGTTCGAGGCGGATCGTTTCGCCGTCGATGGTGACCTGGCGTTCCTGCATCACTTCCAACAACGCGGCCTGGGTCTTGGCTGGCGCGCGGTTGATTTCATCGGCCAGCAGCAGGTTGGTGAACACCGGCCCCTTGCGCAATTGGAAGGTCTGGCTGCGCATGTCGAACATGCGGAAACCGGTCACGTCGGACGGCATCAGGTCGGGTGTGAACTGGATCCGCCCGGAGCCGCCGCCGAAGGTGCGGGCGAGCGTGGTGACCAGATGCGTCTTGCCGAGGCCCGGCTTGCCTTCGAGCAGGACATGTCCGCCGGCGAATAGCGCGGCGAGCACCTGGTCGATCACATGGTCCTGACCGAGGATCACGCGGCGGATCTGCGAGCGCAGGTGATGGATCAATCCGGCCAGGCTGTCGCCGCCGGCGGGTGGTTGTTGAAATTGGCTTTGGTCTTCGGGATTCATGATGCGGTTTTGGGTTCGAGCACTTCGAGCAGTTCTTGGAGATCCGCCGTGGCGCGGGTCAGGGAGACGGCGTCCTTCGGCGAAGTTCCTGTTAGAATCGCGGCGACGCGCTCCTGTGGCAGCCCGGAGCGCTCGGCGAGAAAGGTCGGCAGGTCGCCGCCGCGGCCGGCACGCTGGCCGGCCCGGTGCGCCGCGTCTGTCACCCGAGCGCGTAGCGCGCCGAACAAGGCGGCGGCGCGATCGAGTTTCCAGTGGAAATGACCGAGTGCTTCGAGATGATGCGTATAACTGCGGGTTTCCGCTGGATTTTCCGCGGCCTCGACCGGCCCGAAACGCGCCAGGTGTTGCCACAGCCAGAACACCAGCCAAGCGGTCAGTGCGATCAGAAGCGGTGCGAGAAACTCGCCGAGCAGCGACCAGAATGACAACGCGGTGCCGCGCAGGAAAGCGATCCGTCCGTGGTTCGGCGAGGCGTCCACCAACGCCGCTAGCAGGGCCGCGTGGTCTTTTTCACCGATCCAGCGGCTGCGGAAAATGCGCGCATCGGTGACCACGCTGATCATTCCGGCGCTCATATCCACCGATGCGAAGATTCCCGCTTTTTCGTCACCGGCGGCGATACCGAAATCGGAACCGGCCGAAACCTGATAGTCCTCGCCCATGAAGCGCACGCGCCCGGCCTCGACACCGGCATTCTCCACCAGGCGCAGACCGGCGTCCTCCAACAGGTTCGTTAGAACCGGTTCGATCACCGGATCGGCGTGGCCCCAGCTCCAATCGTGCGAGGCGGCATCGGCATATTCGATCAGCAGGATCAGATGTCCTCCACCCCGCACCCATCGCTCCACGCGCCGCACGAAACTCTCGTTGCCCAGCACCGTGGCGGGCATCAGCCAGGCGGCGTCGTTCCACTCGGGCGGAGTCCACGAAACGACCGAAAGCACCTCGTCGCCACGCTTTTCCACGAAGCGTTCGGCCGCCAGCCACGGATTCACGCGCGCCTTGCCCTTGTAGCCGATCTCGCGCTCGACCTCGCGGTAATCGCAGCCCGCCACTGCGAGCAATGCGATGGCTGTTAGAACATGCCGGTTCACGCGATCCTCCTTTCGTCAAAGGGCCAACCGGCGCAAAGCGCATCGATTTCCACATCGGCGGGAGTTTGACCGGCATAGGCCATGCGCGTCCACGCACGGGTCACGTGGCGGAAGTAATCGGGATGCGCCATGCCACCCGCCTTTTCCACGCGACGCAGGCAGTCGCCCTCGGTGTCGGACTCGCGGATTTCGACGCAACCGCCTTGCAGCAGCCGTGAAATGGACGCGCGGTAGAGCAGTCCGAGCGCTTCGCGGTGAT
>DATISV010000596.1:0-5137 GCA_035468505.1 Luteolibacter sp.
TGCTTGTGGACGAGGGTGGCGAATTCGGCGTCGGTGTTGGCATCGCGTCCCCACGAATGATAGCGGCGGAACTCGCCGGAGTTGTGCCAGGTCGTCTTGCCCTCGGGTTTCGCCGGGTGCGGGATGGGTGGAAACTCCGCGTTTTCATAGGGACGGAGATATTTCGCCGGCGCGCCGAACGGCAGGTGCGGTCGCAGGATGCCAACCGCGAGGAAAAACGGCCGCTCTTCATCGTCGGCGAGCTGCTGCATCTGCCGCAGCGCTTCATCGATCATGATGCCGTCGGGATAGATGTCATCCGGTCCTTCGAGCGCCTGGAACACATCCATTTTCCCGCCGCGGATCTCGCCGTTGGCGAGCCCGTGCATCCAACCGCGCGGGTGTTTCCACGCGCCGGCGGGAAGCAGGTGGCGGTCCCACGCGCCGGGCATTTCGACGATATCATTTTCATTCCAATCCGGTCCGCCGCGGCCGCCTGGGTGGTGCGAAATCTTGCCCACCGAGACCGTGGTGTAACCGTGCTTGCGGAACCACTCGGGCATCGAGGGCGGCGTTTTTTCGCCGGACTGCATGCGCTTGGCGCGTTTGAAGAGCGCGTCGTTGTTGGACGGGCCGTAGCGGCCTGTTAGAAGCGTGTAGCGCGAGGCCCCGCAGGTGGGAGCCTGGACGTAGTGGTGTTGGAACAATCTTCCCTCGCCAGCCAGGCGGTCGATGTTCGGAGATTGGATGTGGGAGCGGCCGTAGCAGCCGAGTTCCGGCCGCAGGTCGTCCACGCAGATGAGCAGCACGTTGGGGCGGTTTTCGGCCCATCCGATGGCTGTTAGAAAAAGCGAAAGCGGGGCGAACAGGGATGGTAACTTCATGATAGGATTCAGTGTATGTATCTCAGCGGCCGGCTGCGGCGATTTCCTCCGGGTGGGTCAGGAACGCGCCGGCCGGCAGACCTTCCTTGTTCATCAGGTTCGGTTCGGCGATGTGCGACCAGGCGAAGCGCGCGCGCTGCGGTTCCGGCACCGCCTCGCTGGTGAGCAGGATCGATTTTCCGTCGTCCGCGATTTCCGCCTGTGCCGGATGGTATTTGCCGTCGGTCCCGGCGAGTTCGAACCATGAGAGCGGCTTGCCATCGCGCGAGGCAAGACCGCCGCCAATGTGGTCGAAGCGCACGAGCATCCCCTTCCCTTGCGTTTCGTGGCCGGAGAACAGCGGCCCGGATTTCACCAGATCGCTTCGACCGTAGGTATCGGCCAGCGCCCAGCGCGCGAGACGCTCGCCGACGGCGCTTTTATTGCGCGGGTGGATGTCGCGGATGTTGCCGATGTCATTGGTGACAGCCATCCCGGTGTGCGGGATTTTGAGCGCCTCCTGTTGTGCCCACCAGATTCCGGGCAGCATCTCGGGATTGCCGCGGTCGCCACCATACTTGAAGGGTGCGAGTTGCACGAAAAGGAACGGAGCTTCCGGTGCATCGAACTGTCCGCGCCAGCCGTTGATGAGCGCGCGCATCTTGGCGGTGTAAATCAGTCCCGCGCCGTTGTTCGACTCCCCTGGGTACCACATGAAGCCGCGCAGCGCGGAGGGCCCGAGCGGATGGATCATCGCCTGATAGGTCCCGGTTTCCGCACCGTGGCCTAGCCTGAGCAGCTCCGGCGCGGGCGGCATGTCCGGCGCAGGAAGTCCGGCATCCATGGCCTTGGCGGCGACTCTTGTCCACTCGCCGAGCTGGTCCAGATACTTTCGGAACTGCTTGTCGTATTCGGGGAAGCCCGGGCTTTTCGCGATCCGCGCCTTGGCGATGTTATCCAGCTCCGGGATACCTTCTAGCCCCTCTTCCGCCCACCACGGTTCGATGCGCGAGCCGCCCCACGAGCTGTGGATGATGCCGATGGGCACTTGCAGTTCCTCCGCGAGCTTGCGGCCGAAGAAATAGCCGACCGCGGAGAACGACATCGCATTTTCCGGTGTGGCCTGCCGCCATGAGCCTTCGACCGTTTCCTTGCGCGTGTGGCTGAGGACGCGCGGGACATCGAACGACCGCAGAACCGGCACCTCGCCCGACTTCGCCATTTCCTGGTCTTCTTTCCGCGACTGGGAAATCGCCCACTGCATATTCGATTGGCCGCTGGCGAGCCAGACTTCGCCGACGAGCACAGGATCGATCTTGCGTTCGATTCTGCCGTTGACCTTCAGGTGCATCGCGACGCCGTTCGCAGCAGAGGCGGGCATGGGATCGAGTTGGAGCATCCAGCGTCCGGTGGCGTCGGCAGTGGTGGATTTCTCCTGCGCGGCGATCGGACCGTTCGCGGTGATACTGGCGGTGATCTTGTCGCCTGGCTTGGCGCGGCCCCAGACCGGTGCCGGCATGTCACGCTGTAAAACCATCCCATCCTGAAACAGCGGCGCGGGGATGAGTTCCGCCATCAGTGGCTGGACCAAAACCAACAGGGCGAGTAAGGCCGGTATTTTCAGCATGCGCCCACTACGAACGCCAAAGCGGCGGTTTGACAAGAAAATGGCGTGGCCTCTCAGTGAGGGATTCCGCCACCATGCGCTTCCTCATGGTGCTCGCGGAGAAGGTCGCGGCCGAAGTCTCCCTTGAAGTCGCGCCAGGCCGTGTGGATGTGGTTGGCACCGTTCTGGACGTTGTCGTATTCGATCACGAAATCCGGGCTGTGGATCCGGTAATAATGTCCGTCACCGGGCTCCAAGCCGCCCGCCCAGGCGAAATGCAGATGGTCCCAGCCGCGGTCGGCGATGCGCCGGACTTCCCGTTCCGCGATTTCCTCACGCAAGCGGCCGGCATAAAAATCCACCAATTCGCGCAACCGTTTTTGCTGGTCGGCGTTCATCCGCGTGTATGGCAGGCCGGTGGGTGCGGCGAGCTTCGCCTCGCGGTCCGCGCCGGTGACGATGTCGGCGGGAGCTTCCGCGGCGATGAGTGCCGTGCGGCGTTGTTCGTCGTCGAACGATTTCATCAACTCGCGCCCCAGATCCTCCTCGGCGGCAAGCGTGCGGCGGCCCTTCATTTCGTGCTCAATCCGCACCTCGGCCGGGTTTGCCCCGAAAAACATCGGCGTGGCGGAAATGTCACCTTTCTTCGTGATCAGGAAATTGATCGAAAGGTGGTGCCCTTCCAAGCGCCAGCCCCATGTCTCCTTGGCATCGGGTTTCCCGAAGACCGTGAAATAATACAAACCGCTGTCGCGCCGCGGCGATCCCTCCATTTTCCGCAAGACGTCCTCCAGCGCGATGATGGCGTCGGCCGCGAGCACGCCGCGCTGGCTGAGCCCGGCTGCCACCAGGGCCTTGGCATGCTTTTGTTGCACCTCAGCCATGTCCTTGAGTGACAAGCCTTTCCTCGCGCGCGGCACGAAATGCCAGTTCTGCCGTTCCTCATCGGCCACTTCGAAAATCGCGCCCTTGCGTTGCGCGGCGTCCAACGAGTCAAGCCAGGTGCGCGCCGCCGCGGCCATCTCCAGCGAGGGAACGTGACCCTCATGTGCGATCGAGGCGGCGCAGCACGACAGGTGGATCAACAGGGTGTGAATGAAATTTCGCATATTGCACACCACACACCCGGGCAAGGCCGGAGGCAAGCAGGCACTTGCGGGGCGCCCCGGGATTTTTCCTCGTCGCGGACCGGTCCGGTCGTTAGAATGACGTCTGATCATTTCACGCGCATGAGTTCACCCGAAGCCTCCGGAAAAAAATCGGAATCCATCCTGCACAAGGACATCAAGGATCTGGAATTGACCAAGTCCCTGCGGCAGTTGGGCAGCATCCGGGTGACGGAATGGGAGTTCAGCGACGTGTTGCCGGCGGTAAACCGCCTCGCCCACAAGGAGGTGGATCTGGTGGACGTTTTCAAACGCACCGCGAACTACCTGGTGACGGACTGGGATTTCAGGGACCTGCTGCATCTCCATGCGGAGAAAAAAGACGACGCCGCGCCCGAACCTCCGGGACCCGAGGAAATGCGGAAACTCATCGTGCGCTTCACGCGGTTTCTCGGCTTCGTGACCAACGAACTGATTGAAATGCCGGATCACGCGAAAATCCTGGCGGCCGAACTCGAACCGGGCGTGCTGCGATTCAAACTGGTACTCGTGAAGCGCGATGCCGCCGCGCTCATCGGCCACGGCGGTCACAGCGCGGCGGCCATCCGCCGGCTGATGAAGGACGCCGGACGCAGGCACGGCGTGCACGTGCTGCTGCAAGTCCTCTCCCACGAAGAGGAGGCGGCGGCGCAGGCGCGGGAATGATCCCGCAAAAACCCGTCAGCGCACCTCCACCTTGTAATCCCCCAGCGCCCACTGGATGCCGGCGAGGTAATGGCGCACGATCTTCGGGTGCCAGTACATCGCGTCGTTGTGGCCGATCGAGCAATAGAACACACGGCCCTTTTCCCATTGGCGGGCCCAGCCGACTCCGAAGTCGCCGTCGGTGCGCTTGATGCCCTTGAGCGTCATGTCGGTTTTTTCCGTGTCGAGGCGCAGCAGCATGTGCACCGCGGAGGAGTCATACGGATCCTTGAGCTGATAGATCTCCTCCTTGAACTCGACGTTGCGGCCCTCGAACATGGCCACCAGCGGATGTTTCTCCTCGCCGGGCTCCACCTTGATGCTGACATCGGTGCCCGCGCCCCACGGATGCCCGTCGAAGTAGCCGTTGATCATTTTCCCGTATTCCGGCCATTCGTAGCAGGTGTCGGTGGCGGCATGGATGCCGACGAAGCCGCCGCCATTCTTGATGAAGCGCATCAGGTTGTTCTTGAGCCGCTCCTCGCGGGTCTTGGCCGCGTCCTTTTCCTCCGCCGACATGTTTTTCATCTGCTGCGGATGCGGCAGGAAGATGTTCTGGGTGGTGCTGAGGAAACAAACGGCATCGAAGGTGGCGAGCTTGTCGGCTTCGAAATTGTCCAGGTCGTCGCTGATGACAGCCTCGAAGGCACCGGTGCGCCGGCCCATTTCCTCAAACAGCATCTTGCCGGTGGGGATCGACTTGTGGCGGAAGCCGTTGGTCTTGGAGACCACCAGCAGCCGGCGCGGTTTTTCCGGCTTGGCATAGGCTTCGCCCGGCAGGGCTTCGGCGATTTTTTCCGCCGCACCGGCCGGCGCCTGCTCGGTGGACGGGTTTTTCG
>DATISV010000597.1:0-4670 GCA_035468505.1 Luteolibacter sp.
CACCATGGAAACCGACGTCCGCGGCAGCATCGAGATGGGCCTGCGGAGTTATCTCGTTCTGACAGGATCGAGCCGGCTGGAGGATCTGTCGCGCTATGTCTATCAGCCGACGCGCATTCTCAACAGCGTGAAGGAACTGGCCGAGGAAATCCGCAGCGGCAAGGCGGTCGAGTTCCGTCCGCGTGCGGAAACCTCGCCGCTGCCGCGCCGCGCCGGCCGGCACTCGACCGACATCGAGAACTACCGCGAGCGCTACCCGCGCCCGCCGATGACGCGCAACGGCTGAGCTTTACTCGCCGGCGTAGAGGATGCGTCCGCAATCCTCGCAACGCGTGAGTTCCCTGCCGCTTTGCACGGCCACCACGGTGGAGGCGATGAGCTTCATGTG
Organism: Luteolibacter sp.; assembly: GCA_035468505.1. GTDB lineage: Bacteria > Verrucomicrobiota > Verrucomicrobiia > Verrucomicrobiales > Akkermansiaceae > Luteolibacter. The sequence continues at coordinate 389 of DATISV010000597.1, forward strand.
GCAGCCGCCGCATTTGCCATCGTGCACCGGGGCGACGGCCAAGCCGGCCTTGGTTTTCATCAGGCGTTCGTAAAGCGGCAGCGCCTCATCGGGCACTTCCGCAGCAAGACGCTCGCGTTCGGCGGAAACCTCGGCGCGCTCGGCTTCCAGCCGCTCGCGGCGGGTGCGGATGTCGGCGAGTTCCTCGTCCACCATGGCGCGGGATTTCGCCAGCGCCGCCTCGGCGGCCTTCTGCGCGGCGCGGTGGCCGTCCATCTCCTCCATCAGCTCCAGCTCGCGCGTTTCGAGATCGTCCACCTCTTTTTCGTAGCGGGTGATCTCGTGGCCCAACGCCTGGTATTCCTCGTTCTTGCGGGTCTCGAACTGCTGCGTCTTGAGCCGCTGGATGGTGGTGCGGCGGGTGCCGGCGTCGAGTTCGAGCCGCTTGAGCCGCAGGTCGCAGTCCGTCAGGGCATCGTGGCATTTTTTCACCGCGGCCTCGTCGGCGGCGAGCTTCGCCTTGGCGCGCGCCTCGTCCTGCGGCAGCCGGTCGAGGTCTTTCGCCAGGCTGAGAAGGCGGCGGTCGCGGTCCTGGAGGACCATCATGGCGCGTAGCTCCGGTAACATGCGGCTTGCCTATCGGCCCGCCCTGCGGCCGACAAGCAATATGCGTGGACGAGCGCGGTTTCAGAATCCCGGATCCTCCTGCGCTTTCACGCGGAAGAACATGCGCTCTTCGGTCATCGGGATGCGCGCCTCCTGTCGCAGATACCCGTCCGGCAAACCGCTTTGGTCGATGGCAAAATCGATGATCGCGAATTCCGAAAAAGTCCAGGATTCCTCGGAAAGATCCGGGCTTTGCTCCAGGTCCATCCAGACGCCGAAATCCTCGCGTTCATTGTAGCGGATTATGAAATTGCCGCCGGAGACTGACATTTCCACCAGCGAGGCGGTCGCCTGGTCCGGCCATGTGCCATAAAGGAATTCCTCGTAGTTGGTGAATCCGTCGCCATCGAAGTCCTGCGACGGTGGACCGGGATGTTCGATGAATAGCAGCGCCCAGTCTTCGTAGGTGGAGGAACCGGAGCCTTCGTCGTCATTGAAAAACACGACCGGCAGGGTTTGGGTCTGGTGCGCGGGACCGAGGTTGAAATTGCGGAACTGGACCTCGAAAAACGGCGTGCCGCCGCCAATCGGCACGATGGCGAATTTGTAGGCACCGAATGGCAACCCGGCGGAACCCGCCACAGCGGCCAGTGTGCCGCTGTAGATGCCGCCGCCCACGGAGGTCAGCGCCAGCTCGCCGGGCGCGGCCACGCCGTCGAAGAACTGTACCCTGACCTGTTCGAACACCGGATCGAAGTCACCCCGGTCGAATTGCACGCTCATGTCCACGCTGAAGACGATGTCGCGCACCGCCAGCAACGGGTTGGGGTCCGCGGCGTCGTTGAGGCCGTCGCCGTCGGAGTCCGCGTTGGTGGGATCGGTGTTGTCATCGTATTCGTCCTCGTTGGGGATGCCGTCGCCATCGTTGTCGCCCCCCGCGGCCAGTCCGTAGGCATCGAGATAATCCTGCAAAGAGGGGAAAACCTTGCGGCCGAAGTTCCAGGTCAGGGCCGCCTGGTCGAAATCGATCTGATAGAAACCGGTGGCCGGCGCGCTGCCTGTGAAGTTGTTGCTGTTGTTGGGCAGCACGGTTCCGGGCTCGCTGCCGGGACCCCAGTTGACCGGCGGATCGCCGCCGGCGGTGAGCTTGAAGTTCACGGTGCCGGTATTCTGGAGGCGGTAGAGTTTGCTCCACTGGTATTGGCCGGTGAGGTCCGCGCCCGAGCGGACCATCAGGGTGCTGGCGTTCGGTGTGTATGCGGGAACCGTGAAATTCGCCGGAGCCCATACGTCCGCATAATTCGGAATATTGGGGTTGGTGAGGAAACCGAAGGGAGTTCCCGCCACTTCGTCGCCGTCCGAATGGCCGTCGCCATCGCTGTCGAAGACCAGGGGATTGCTGCCGGTGGCGGTCGCGGCAACATAGATGCCGTCGTTGGTTTCGTGTTGGTCCAAGAGACCGTCGCCATCGCTGTCGGTCACTGCATGGGTGATTTCAAAAGCGATCGTTTGGGTGCCGGGTTCGGTCTCGAAATTGAAACTGTTGAGTGCCGCACCAATCGGTGCTCGCGGAGGGGTCTCGGGCGGAACGAGCGGACCGAGCGTCTGGTTGGTGGCGGAAGTCGAGTCCACGTTCACCATCAGGGCCATCATCCGGATCGTGTGGGTGCCGGCGGTGGCTCCCATCAATGGCAGGTTGAGTGAGAGTTCCATGCCGCGGTCCACTTGATCGGGGGCCACATTCACATCCTGCCACCGCACATGCACGCCGCTGATGAAACCACCCGAGCGCGTGACCTCCGCCGCATTTCCGACCGCATGGCCAGTGCCGGCATCCAGATCGTAGCGGTGGACTTCGGCTTGGAAAAGACCGTTGCCCTGGATGCGAATGGCGTAGTCCGGCTGGAAACCGCTTTCGAAAGTCATTCCGTTGGATGGAGAGGTACCCAGGTTGTTGATGGCCGCCGGCAGGTCACCACTGGTGATCAGATTGTTCGGGATCTTGGACACGCCGCCGGCTTTGGAGTCGATGAACAGCAGGATCGCGTTGCCACCATCCACCCGGCCGCCGAGGAACACCCGCAGGTTAGCGTCCGTGACCGCCGTGTGAAGGTTCGCCAGCAGGTTGAAATTCTCATTCGAGTTCACCTGGACCGACTGCTCGATGTAGCCGGCCTCCGTCGTCGTGTTGCGAATTCCATCCAGCGTGAAACCCTGTGCCCCGCACGCGCCGGCGAGCCATGCCGCCACCCATGCCAGCTTGGTTGAAAATCGTGTTGAAGATCTCATCGCGAATAATTTTTTGAAAAACGGAATACAGAGACAGCCTGATTTTTTAGAAAAATAAAGCAAAAAGTCCCCGAGCTGCCATATCCGGGCCGGATCGGCGGGTCGATTCCACTTTCCGGCATGGCTTGCCGAGTGACCGGTCCGCATTCAATCTCCGCGCCGTGCGTCTCAAACTCACCATCGCCTACGACGGCCGCCCGTACAAGGGCTGGCAGTCGCAAGCCTGTGGCAACACGGTGCAGGACTTCCTGCATCGCGCGCTGGAGGAGGTGGCCAAGCGCCCGCTTCGCCTGCAAGGTTCCGGCCGCACCGACACCGGCGTGCACGCGCTCGGCCAGATGGCGCACTTCGATGCGCCGGACGACATTTCCATGAACCCATTCAACTGGGTGCCCGCATTGAACTGCAAGCTGCCCGCCACCATCCGGGTGATGGCTTGCGAGGAGGCGGCTGCGGATTTCCACAGCCGCTTTTCCGCCAGTGGCAAAATCTACCACTACGACCTCTGCACCGATCCGGTGTTGCCGCCGCTCAAGGCCGGGCTCGCCTGGCACCTGCCGCGCCTGCTCGACGCCAGCGCCCTTGAGGAAGCACTCGCGCTTTTCACCGGCCGCCACGATTTCCACGCCTTCGCCGCCTACCGCGGCAACGAGCCGCCCGACATGGATTGGCACCGCACCATCCACCGCGCCGATCTCGAAACGCTGCCCGACGGCTACCGCATCACCTTCGTCGGCGACGGGTTTCTCTACAAAATGGTGCGCCTGATCACCGGCGCGGCGGTGCATGCCGCACAGGGCCGCATGCCGATGGACGACCTCGCGGCCCTGCTAGACCAAGCGCCGGGCCTGCCGCTCGGCAAGGCCCCGAACTGCGCGCCGGCCGACGGACTTTACCTCCAGCAGGTGCTTTACCCGTCGCCGTGACGACAAAATTTGCGGAATAAAATCCGCCGTCCCACTCTCCCATGCAGGCCCATGAGTGAATTCGAGGAACTCGTTGACGCCCACTACCAGGCGCTGTTCCGCTTCGCGATGTCGTTGTCCCGCGAAGAGGCCACGGCATCCGACCTGGTGCAGGAAACCTTCTGCATCTGGGCGGAAAAAGGCGGGCAACTGCGCGACAAATCGAAAGCGAAAACCTGGCTCTTCACCACCCTGCACCGCGAGTTCCTCAGCCACCGCCGCCGCGCCTCCCGCTACTCCCAGGAACCGCTCGACGAAACCACCACCGAATCCATCCCCAGCCCCGAAGAGGACGCCGATCGCCAGCTCGACGGCCAGCGCGCCCTCGAACTGCTCGCCGAACTCGATGAAATCTACCGCGCGCCCGTCTCCCTGTTTTACCTCCAACAACACAGCTACAAGGACATCGCCGCCATCCTCGACGTGCCGATCGGCACCGTGAT
>DATISV010000598.1:0-2612 GCA_035468505.1 Luteolibacter sp.
TGGCCGGCCACCCGACCGCGGACGGCTGGAAGTTCGAGGAGCGCAAGGATCTCGCCGCCGACATCCAGCGCCTCATCGCCACCACCACCGGCGACGCCGACGCCGCATTCGTCAACCTTCCCATTTCCAAACCATGAACCACCGTCTCATCGCGTCGTTCGCCGTCGCGCTTTCCATTCACTCGTTCGTCCAGGCCCAGGGGCCGGTCGAGGCCGCGCGCGCCGACCTCAACAAGGCGGTGGCCGAACTCGCCGACACCAAGCGCGAATACGCCGACCTGCGCCGCTCGCTTTACCGCGACATCAATCGCCTCGACGACGAGGCGCTCGCCCTCGGCCGCGAACTGAAATCGCTGCAACGTGAGGAAGATCGCCGCACCGCCACGCTCAAGTCGCTCGAGCGCGAGATCGAGGCCCGCAAGACCGAGATCGATTACGCCACCGGCATTCTCAACCAATACTCGAAGGCCCTCGTCACCCGTCTGCACCCGGCGGAAAACCAGATCCACAAGGAGGAAATCGATAACCTCGATCAACGCGCCGCATCGCTGGTGGAAGACCCGCGGGCGGAAGTGGTCGAACGCGCCAAGGTGCTCGAACTCGGCATCGCGCGCCTCGACCAGGTGGCTGGCGGCCACCGTTTCGAGGGCAAGGCGCTGCGCAACGGCAGCGAATCGGTGGAAGGCGCGCTGTTGCTCGCCGGCCCGTCGGTTTTCTTCGCGTCAAAATCCGGCGATTTCGAAGGCGTGGCCACCTTCGCCGAAACCGGCACCTCGCTGCCCACCGTGGTCGGCATCGCGGACTCGAAGGGCATGATCCGCGAGACCGTCGCCGTCGGCGAGGGGACGCTCCCTTTCGACGGCAGCATGGGCAAGGCCATCGAGGTGGCTGCCGCCCAGGAAAGCCTCTGGGAAACCATCGAGAAAGGCGGCATCGTCGGACACGCGATCCTGCTGTTAGGCGCTGTCTCGGTGCTCATTGCCCTGTTCAAGCTCTGGGAGATTTCCCGCATCCACGTTCCGTCGCGCTCCACGATCAACCATATCCTCGACGACCTGTTGAATGGAGACCGCGCTGCCGCCGCGAAGAAGGCCGCCGCCATTCCAGGCCACGCCGGCGCAATGGTCCGCACTGGCGTTGAGATGTTCCACGAACGCCGCCGCGTGCTTGAGGAGGCCTTGTTCGAGAAACTGGTGAGTGTGAAGCCCAGGCTCGACCGTTTCCTGCCCTTCCTCGCCCTCACCGCCGCCGCCGCGCCGCTGATGGGACTGCTCGGCACCGTGCTCGGCATCATCAAGACCTTCAAGGCGATGGCGCTCTACGGCACCGGCAACGCCAAGAGTTTCTCCGCCGGCATTTCCGAGGCGCTCATCACCACCGCCGAGGGACTCATCGTCGCCATCCCGGTGCTGGTCATCCACGGCATGCTCAAGAGTTATGCCAAAGGCAAATTCTCCGAGTTCGAAGGCATCGGCATCGCGCTGGTCAACGGCACGACGGAGCGCGACCGGAAATCGGAGACTCCCTCCGACGAACCCGCCGCCGACGACGACATGGAGCTGACCCCCAACCCGGCCTGACGTCCCGCCATGTTCCAAACGCTGCAAGACGGCTTCAATCTCTTCCGCGAGGGCGGGGTCATCATGTACATGCTCGGCGGCGTGGCCTGCATCCTCTACGCCTCAGCCATCGCCGCGCTCGCTTATGTCCACCAGGGAAACCTCAACGACAAGGAGCAGCACCGCTGGGAGGAATATATCAATAACCCGGAACTCGCCGACGGCCGGCTCGGCGAGGCGCTCAGATATGTGCTCCATGGTCCCCGGCTCACCATCAAGACCGTCGGCCGCAGGTTCGGCGAGGTGAAAATCAACGTGCTCTCCGCCGTGGACCGCCGCCTGCTGGTGCTCAACACCCTGGTCGCCGCCGCCCCGCTCGCCGGGCTGTTAGGAACCGTGATGGGCATGCTCGCGATGTTCGCCGGCCTCTCGCACGGCAAGGGGCCGGCCGGCATGCAGCGAGTCGCAGCCGGCATGCAGGAGGCGCTCATTACCACCCAGACCGGCCTCACCATCGCCCTGCCGGGACTTTTCATCGCCCTCATCATCAAGTCGAAGCGCGACCGCATCGAGGCCGCGCTCGTCCGCCTCGAAAGCCTCATCCTCAGCGCGCGTTTCCAGCGCGAAAACACTCCAAACTGATATCATATGTTCGGCCGCAGCCTGTCCAACGAATCGGATGACAACGTCGCCATCGATCTCTCGCCGATGATCGACTGCATTTTCATCCTGCTCATCTTCTTCATCGTCTCCACCGTGTTCGTCGAGGAAACCGGCGTCACGGTGAACAAGCCGGACGTCAGCGGTGCCAGCGCGCTGGAGAAAAACTCGATCCTGCTCGCCGTGACCGCCGAGGACAAGGTGTTCTACGGCGGCGAAAGCATCGGCGTGCAGGGCGTGGTCGGTAAAATCAAGCCGCTCCTCACCGAGACGCCCGACATGCCGGTCATCATCCAGGGCGACAAGGACGCCCCGCACGGCATCGTACAACAGGTTCATGGCCAGGCGCTGCTCGCCGGCGCGATGAAGGACCGGATCTCCGTCTCCACCAAGT
>DATISV010000599.1:0-1617 GCA_035468505.1 Luteolibacter sp.
CGCCCGGCACGGGGTCGAGGGAGACGAAGATGTCATCCGCCTCGGTGCCCCATGGCCGGTTAGGAAGTTGATAGGATTTGGAGAACTTCGATGGAGGCGCGCCGGTTATGCGCAGTGTCTTGCGCGGGATGGTGTAGGTGATGGGATAGCAGTTGCCCCATTCCTCCTTGTCATAACCGGCCCCGCCGACGATGCCGAAGGAACCGTCGAAACGGCGCGAGAGTTCATAGTGCCAGCGGCGGTGATCCATGAACTCGCGGTATTGGCGCGGCTTTTTATCATGCAGCAGACCCATGGCGGCGCTGCGCCAGATTTCCCCGATGCCGCCGCCGGTGTGGCCGTGGAGCATGAAGGTGGTGGTGTAGAAACTGGTCATCGCCATGTGGTCGCGGGCCTTGGCATAGATCGAGTTTTCGCCCTCGGGCGTGAGCGAGGCGGCGGCGGCCATGGCGAAGGCGAGCTTGCCGTTCTTGCCGTTGTCCACGAACGAATTCTCCGGGCGGTCGTCGCCGTAAGGGTTGAGTCCGCGTCCGGCGTAGCGGAAAAAGTGGACCAGCGTGCGGTGGAGCAGGCTTTCGTTCACGTCCGCGCCGCATTGTTTGGCTAGCAGCAGGAAGGTGACGACGTGGGTGCCGCCGGCATTGAGATGGCCGTTGCCGTAGCCGAGCTTGGTGACTCCGCCGCGACCGGCCCAGCCGTCGAGGTATTCGCCACCGGCGGCGGCATCCACCCATTTCTGGATCACCGGCAGCGCCTTGTCGTCTCCGGTGCGGAGGTAGTATTCGCAGATCGCGGGACCGCCGTAGCCGATGTGCCAGGCGTAGTTGGAGGTGCGTTTTTCCGCGAGTCCGTGGACCCAGTCGCGCACCACGGCGAGGTCCTTGTCCTCGCCGGTGGAGAGCAGGAACAGCATGCCGAAGTCGGCGAAGCCCTTCTGCGTTCCGGGTTTGGCGAAATGGTCGGCGAGGTTGCGCACGATTTTGTCGGACTTCGCGCAATCGAGCGGCCAGGTCGGGCTGTAGGAACCGAGTGCGGGAATCTTGACGATCACTTCACTGGCAGGGGCGTCGGCCTTCTCCCGGACCATGAATTTGAGCACGCCGTCCTTGGCCTCGGCCTTGGTGATGAGGTCGCCGAGCTGGATGCGGGGATCGATGTCCTTGAGTGTCTCGCCGTTGATCGACTCGATGATCTGTCCTTTCTTGAACGCACCGGTCGCTTCGGCCGGCGAACCGGGTTCGATGGTGCCGACCCACATGGTGAACGCGGGTTGGTGCAGCTCGATCGACATTCCCACCGGGCCGAAGCGGGTGATCGTGTTGACCGATTTTTCCGGCGCGGGCGCGGTCGAGAACAGCGGGGATTCCTTGTAATAACCTTCCGCACCGAGGGAACAGGCGGAAACGAGGAGCAACAGGGTGGCGAGTTTCATGGAGGTGGATCGGAAGCGGGCGACGTCCAGCGGCGCACGCTCACGATACCACGTTTCACGGGCCCGCTTTTCAACGGGATTCAGCGGGCCCGGGAAATCTCATGGACGGGTATCGGCCACCTCACTCCGAGGTGACCTCGACCATGACGAACAGCCGCGCCACCGGAGTGCCGGTGACCGTGGCG
>DATISV010000600.1:0-7233 GCA_035468505.1 Luteolibacter sp.
CCCGGACTTCGCCGCGCCGCCGCGGTAATCGCAGATGAAGAAACGACCGACCTCGGACTCCAGGAAACCCGCGCCCGGATGGTAGGCGAGACCGGACGGGCCGGAGGTGAGATGAGCCACCGGCGGAAGAACGAACGCGGGTTGCGCGGGATTCGGCAGATCCCACATGCGTTCGTTCATCCACGCGGCGGGCGGACGTTTTTCCATGCCGAGTTGATTGTGGAACGAGAGCAGCGCCTGATGGCCCATGTGCCAGCCGGTGTCGCCGCCATCGACGATGTAAACGACCCGTGCCTTGTCGCCCTGGTCGCAGTTGTTGTCCACGCTGATGAAGTTGCCGAAATCGTCGAAGGCGATCTCCTTCGGATTGCGCAGGCCGGTGTGGATGACCTCGAAATTCGAGCCGTCCGGATCGAAGCGGAACACGAAACCCTCGTCGTGCAGGTTGTAATGTTTCCCCTCGCGCGTGGTGCCGTGGAACCCGCGGTCGCCCATCGTGCCGTAGATCCGTCCGTCGGGTGCGAGCACGAAGCCGTTGAGGTCGTGGCCGGAGAGAGAGACATGCACGCCGAATCCATCCTGAATCACCTGGCGCTCGTCGGCGGTGCCGTCGCCATCCGTGTCGCGCAGCGCGTAAATCTTCGGAATACAGGCCAGATAAACCGTTCCCTCATACTCGAACACACCCGCCGCAGTGCCATCGAGCGCGTCGTTGAAGTCCTCGGCAAACACCTGCTGGGTGCCGAACACGCCATCGTCGCCCGGCTCGCGCAGGACCCGCAGCACCTCGCTGATTTCGGTCAGGAACTCCATCGAAGTGTTTGCCTCCTTGTGCTGCCACTTTTCATACATCCTCATCCGGTCGGCGGTCGTGCGCGAGGCGAGATCGTCGATCACCCAGTAGAGATGGCCGCGGTTGTCGGGGATGCCATGACGGAACCGGTGGGTTTCCGTTAGATAAAGCTCACCGCCTTCACCAAAGGCCAGCGCGGTGGGCGAAGTGACTCCGAGCGACTTGTGATCGGCGAGCACCGTCACCGTGGTCCGCGGCGGAACGGTGAGCCCGGGAATCGTGCCGGACGCCACCAGACGCGACTCCTCCGACGGCGCGCGGGACGCGATGAAAATGACAAACAATGGCAAAATCCGGAGCATGTGACGCATGGTGGCCGCTGGCATGGGCGGCAAGCTACGGGGAGCTGTCCCGGGATCGATCAAAAAAACTCCTCCATATTTCCGCCTCTTGAGTCTTGTCGAAAGCGGCGTATAGCCTTGCCAAGTGGCGGCCCCGAAAGCTAGCAAGGGCCTCGCGCGATGCGCCTGTAGCTCAGTTGGATAGAGCATCCGCCTTCTAAGCGGACGGTCGCTGGTTCGAATCCAGCCGGGCGCGCCAAGCGCCGCAATCCCATTGTCCGCGGCGGCGGACACACACCGGATGGCACAAGCGGAGCGAGGGCAATCCAGCCGGGCGCGCCAGACGATGTGGTTCAATCGATGATCCGCCGCATCGGGATCATGTTGGAGTATTCGAAGCCCTGCTTTTTGAAAAACTCCTGTGACTCGGCGCTCATTCGGTCGGTAAGCAGGGTGATACGCTTGAAGTTCTTCTGTTTGGCGAAATCGACCACGTAATCGACGAGCATGCGGCCGTAGCCCTGGCCGCGGTGGTCGGGGTGGATGACCACGTCTTCCATCAGGATGACGAAGCCGCCGCGGGCGGTGGAGATGGTGAAGAGCAGGTTGACCATGCCGAAGATCTTATCCTTGTTGCGGACCACGAAGATGCGGCCGCGGTTCGGTTGTTCGAGGATGAGCCGCAGGCCGCGCTCCTGGGTCGTCTGGTCGGGTGCGAAATCCTCGGAACGCGAGAGCAGGTCAACCACCAGCTCGGTGAGGGCCGGCAGGTCCTCGATGGTGGCTGGCTCGACACGCGGGGTGTGGTCCGGAATTTCGGCGTCGGCAGGATTCATCGCCACCAGATCTGACAGGCTCCGCGGCAAAGGGCACGAATTTTCCGTCACGGTGGAAATTTCCTCCCGTCCCGAATCCAGCTTGCGCCGTGGCGCGACCTGCCGACACTTTCCGGGTCATGCGCCTCATCACTCTTTTCAACGTCCTCGCCCTGTCCGTCGCACTGCCCGCCGCCGCGGAAAATCCGGTCCACCCCGATATCGACGCCGCCATCGCCAAGGGCGACGCCGAGGATGTGAAGCGCCATCTGGCGAAAAACCCGGAGTCGCTCCAAAAAGGCGGCCGGGAAAACTCGCGCCCGCCACTCGAACAGGCCCTGCTCCGCAAGAAAACCGACATCGCCGTCCTGCTGCTCGAAGCCGGGGCCGATCCCAACACCACCAACGCCTCGAAGCGCACTCCCCTCCACCTGGCCATCGACCGCAACCTGCCGGACGCCGTCACCGCGCTGCTCAAGGCCGGGGCGAATCCCGACGCCCGCGACCAGGCCGGCTGGACACCGCTCCACCACGCCGCGGCGAAAAACCAGCTCGAATCCGCCAAGGCGCTGCTCGCCGGTGGCGCGGATCCGATGATCCTCAGCGAACTCGGCGGCACCCCGCTCCACGAAGCCGCGGCCAGTGGCGGCAAGGAAATCGTCCAGCTCCTGCTCGATCACAAGGTGGATCCGTCGATCAAATCCAAACAGGGAGTCACCGCGCTCGACCTCGCCAAGCAATACGAAAACGAGGCCGCCATCGAGGTCCTCGGCGGGAAATAAGCCCGCTGAAAAAAATGCCGTCGCCGCGCAACTTTCCGCCGCCACGGCGTTTCAATACCCATGCTCCCGAAAGCCGGCGAATCATGGACCATCGAAGAAGCGGCGCACCTGCTCAACCGCGCCGGCTTCGGTGGCAGTCCTGACGAAATCCGCACCTGGCACAAACTCGGCCGCAGGCGCGCGGTGGAAAAACTCGTTTCGCCGCCCGCCGCCACGAACGCAACGCCGATCCCGGAGTGGGCCGAGCCCGAGCGCGCACGCGCCGACATGCTCGCGCGCCGCGAACAACTCCGTGGAATGCGCATGGACATGCGCGGAGCCGGTGACGAGCAGACGGAGAAACTCCGGCGCGAGGCACGCCAACAGGTCCAGCGCGAGAACCGCCGCCACATGGAGGAAGCGCGAGACTGGTGGTTCCGCCGCCTGCTTAATGGCCGCGCGCCCCTGCACGAGAAGATGACGCTTTTCTGGCACGACCACTTCGCCACCTCTGCGCAGAAGGTCCGCGAGCCCGTCCTCATGCTGCGCCAGAACCAGTTGTTCCGTCAGCATGCCTGCGGAAATTTCAAACAACTCGCCGCCGCCATCGTGGAAGATCCGGCGATGATGCTCTATCTCGACACCCAAAACTCCCGCAAGGGCAAGCCCAACGAAAACTTCGCCCGCGAGGTGATGGAACTCTTCACGCTCGGCGAGGGAAACTACACCGAACAGGATGTCGCCGAAGCGGCGCGTGCGTTCACCGGCTACCGGCTCGACCGCTTCACCGGCGAGGTCAGCCACTCGCCCCGCATGTGGGACGAGGGAAACAAGACCATCCTCGGCGAAAAAGGCCGCTTCAAGGGCGGGGACGTGATCGAACTGATCTTCCGCCAACCCGCCGCGGCCACCTTCATCGCGCGCAAGATCTGGGAGTTCTTCGTTTATGAAAACCCGCCCGAATCCGGCGTGGACGCGCTGGCCAAAGTGCTGCGCGATGCGGATTACGACATGTCGACGCTGCTGCGGGAAATTTTCCTCGCGCGCGAGTTTTACTCGGCCGCCGCCATCCGCACCCAGATCAAGTGCCCGGTGCAGTATCTCGCGGCACTGATCAAACAACTCGAAATCGCCGAGCCCCCCACCCTCTTTGTGCGCGGCGGACAATTGCAGCTCGGCCAGATCCTCTTCATGCCGCCCAACGTCGCCGGCTGGGACTGGGGCAAGGCATGGATCAATACCAACACCCTGCTCAACCGCTACAACCTCGCCGGCTTCATCACCAAGGGCTCGGACACCAAAACCGACGACGCCGACGACATGGAGCGCTCCATGGCCCGGGAGATGATGCAGGGCATGGGACCTGCCGGCCGCCGCATGAGCCGCGCATGGAAGGGCCCCGATTACGAGAAAATCGCCCCCCGCCCGCTGCGCGAAAACCCCGCGCAACTCGTCGATTCGCTCGTCTTCCGCTTTTTCCAGGGCCCGGTCCCCGACAAGGCGCGCGCGTCGTTTCTCGAATACGCCAGGGCCAAGCAAGGCGTCGTCTTCACCAACAACGAGGTCGCCGAACTCTGCCACCTCATGCTCAGCACGCCATACTATCAACTTTGTTGATGTATGGAGAAACCAGATTCCAGAATCCAGAAACCAGATAGCTATCACCATGAAAACCCGCCGTGAATTCCTCCGCTCCACCATGCTCGGCGCATCGGCCGCGTGGACCGTGCCGTTGTTTGTGGAGCGCACCTTCGGCCAGCTCCACCACGCCGCCAAGGACCTCGCCATCCAGCCGGTGACCGGCAAGGACGACACCATTCTCGTCGTGCTCCAGCTCGCCGGCGGCAACGACGGCCTCAACACGCTGGTGCCCTACGCCGATGATATCTATCAGAAATCCCGACCGCGCCTGGCCAAGAGGGAAAAGGACCTGATCCGCCTCGACGACCACGTCGGCCTCAACGCCTCGCTGCCGTTCCTCGGTTCGCTCTATCAGGACGGCGCGCTCGGCATCGTGCAGGGCGTCGGTTACCCGAACCCGAACCGCTCGCACTTCGTTTCCACCTCGATCTGGGAGACCGCCGACACGCGCAACCGCTCGAATACCGGCTGGCTCGGACGCTACTTCGACAACGCCTGCCCCGGCTCCGATCCCACGGTCGGCATCAGTTTCAACAAGACACAGCCCGAGAGCTTCGGCGCGCTGCGGAACCCCGGCGTCTGCCTCAGCACGCCGGAACTTTACCGCTGGATCCACGGCGGCGGCGAACAGGCGATGGCCGAGGAGTTCTTCTCGCGCCTCAACCAGCCGGAGGAAAACGGCGACGACGCGCCCATCGCCGGATCCTCGATCGACATGCCCGCCGGCGGCAAAACCGGCGCGATCGCCGGCGAGGACAATCTCGCCTTCCTCGAACGCGTCGCGCTCGACGCCCAGGTCTCCTCGAAAACCATCCTCGAACTCGCCGCCAAACACAAAACCAGCGTGCGCTACGAGGGCACGCCGATCGCCCGCAACCTCAACCTGGTCTCGCGCATGATCGCCGGCGGCATGCCCACCCGCGTCTATTACGTCAGCCACGGCGGCTTCGACACCCACAACCAGCAGGTCAACTCGCACGACCGCCTGCTCGGCCAGCTCGACAGCGCGTTGAAATCGTTCTTCACCGACCTCAGGCAGCAGGGCAACGACCAGCGCGTGGTGGTGATGACCTTTTCCGAGTTCGGCCGCCGCGTGGCGGAAAACGCCAACGCCGGAACCGACCACGGCAAGGCCTCGTGCCTGTTCGTCGCCGGCGCCGCGGTCAAGGGCGGCCTTCACGGCAAACACCCCAGCCTGTCCGATCTATCAGGCGGCGACATCACGCACACCGTCGATTTCCGCAGCGTCTATGGCAGCCTGCTCGGCGACTGGCTGCGCGCCCCCGACATCCGCCCCATCGTCGGCGGCGCCTTCCCGAACCTCGGCTTGATTCTTTGAATCTCTAAACAACCCGCCTGCTCAAAGAGGATGGTTACAAGCTTCGCCGCATCCAGCCCTTCGGCCTCTTTCCGCATACCCGCGATTTGAAGTGTGTGATGACCCTGGAAAGTGGATCGATAGCTGGCTTCAATCAAGAAGATAAGACGATTCATCATTGCGAGGGCGGGCGCCAGACGGGCGGTGGACGATCATAGCTGATCCAATGCTTGGGTAATGGTTCCGCACCTTCGACAAAATTGAACATTTTGGTGCAATATTCATTATCGCCTGCCGTTTCTGGATCTCTGATTATTTCCAAATAACCTTTAGATTCCCAATCTTTGAGAAGCACGCGTATTTCTTCCCACTTGGACTCGCCATAAACCCGATATGCCCAGCGCGGAACGTAACCGTAACCCGAACCTACAAAGTTATTTATATGTCTCATCAACAGTTCTTTTTTCATTTCACGGTATTGGCCAGACTTGATTACCTGTATTCATATCCACTACTCGTTTCACGGAATTAGAATTTTCCAAAATAACCTGCGTGCCTTCCCCTTTGCTGGCGGTTCCGCCACCCAAAAAGTTCGCTGGTTCATCCCTAGTCAATGGTTCGAAGGTAACATCTGAATCCTGATGACCTCTGGCCATGCGGACATTGTCTTTGATGTCAGGCACGTCGAATTCGAAGCGATATTTCGGTGCGCTGGTTTCCAGCGGCAGTAAAAGTCTATCAGTTGCGATGAATTTGTTGTCGAAGAAGTCAAAAGAAGCATACCACCCCTGTGGTCTAGCTGGGAAGCTGCCATCAAAATTTGCCCACCCACCGTCCGGCTCAAAGGAATCGTAGCGATATGCTTTTGCATACACCGTCTCCACATCCCTAAACCAGAACTTGGCGTCGGAATTGGCTTCCACGTTGATCTTGTATTCCTCCAGACTTTTCGCCAGTGCCTTGGCTCCGTTGATGTCCTGCGCTGAGAGCGTGCCGTCGAGATTCACCAGCCGGGTGTCAAAAAGGTTGGCCAGATCCTGGGTGCGTTCATGGATGATGAAGCCTCCGCCCTCGGCATCCGCGTTTTTCACCAGGCGCTTGTAGAGACGCGCGTATCCGATTAGGGCGTCCTCGCTGAGCGCGTCGGCCTTGCGGAGCGTGTTGGTGATTTGGCCCAATCGCCGCACATACTGGCCGATGTGGCTGCGCCCGATGTTGTCGGGGGTGTCGAGATCCTTGAACACGGCCTCCGGTCCCATTTCCTCCTGGAGGATTTTGGAATTGACGAGCATGTCGTCGAGCTCGTCCAAGCCCTCGGCGGTGCCGCGGTGCGCGTTGAGGAAACTGCTGTCGTAACCTGAGGTGCCGGGGTTGCGGTATGCGCCCTCGTTGGAGGCAGCGATGCGCTGCAGGTCGAACTCGTCATTGGCGTAGCGCGACCACCAGCGCAGTGAGGCGGTTTTGACGCGGCGTGCGAGATTCGCGGCGTTTTGCAGGCCGTTGGCGAGAAGCTGCGTGGTGAGTTCTGCAGCTTTGCTTGCAGCGATGATGGCCTTGACCGTCT
>DATISV010000601.1:0-4098 GCA_035468505.1 Luteolibacter sp.
AGGGCCATGCGGGATGATAGGGTTTGCCATGACCGGAGGGACAGCCGAAGACATCCGGCAGCGGCTCCGCATCGGGATCGTTGAATCTGTTGCTGTAATTCTCCCGCCCCAGGTTTTTCGCGGCGGCGTCATACCAGCTAAGTCCCAGGCTGTTGTTGCTGTCGTCCCGCAACCATGAGACGTGGGCCCTTCCATTCGGGAAGCGGCCGTTGTTTTCCGAGATGTAGGCGTGCAACCCGATTCCGATCTGCTTCAGATTCTGGGCGCACACCGCGGCCCGGGCCTTTTCGCGCATGCCTCTGGCAATCGGAAACATGATCGCGGCTATGACCACGATGATGACGATGACGATCAGTATCTCAATCAACGTGAGGCCCGCATGACGATGGTGTGATCGTGTTTTCATCGGTGGTGGCAATGATGGTTCCTGGTCATTCGCTCGTTATCATGGGTTTGGGAGTGGCAAGGGCCGCACTATGGGGAATTCCCTATGCTTGACCGCCAAACTGCCATGCTGTTCGCGGATGTCATTGAATTTTCGCGGAATTATCCTGAACTTTTGCGTCACTCCTGACCGGCTGTCGCTGGGCTGGTCGAAGTCGCGGATTCAGGGCTTGACCGTCCGCGGCCAGCCGGGGAACTGGGTGGCGCCGGGCTTGGTGACGTCGGCGAAGCGCGGCCAGCATTCGAAGGTGACCTCGCCGGAGCTCTTCTTGAAGCGGATCAGGCCATAACCGTCGGCCCAGTTGGCGTCGGCGTTGGTTTTGTCGCCGGGGCGGATGCCCTCGATTTTCATGAGGCGCTCGTCGGGGTTGGCGTAGGCGAACATGCTGATCTTGTTGTGGAAGCCGTCGAGGTAGTCGCCAGTCCAGGCCAGCGGGGAGCCTTCAACGGGGTTTGCGCCGGGTTTTTCATCCTCGGGCCACCACCAGCGGCCGTAGTAGTTGTTGACGATGGCCGGCACGACGAAGGCCCAGGGGCCGTCACGGAATTCGTCAATGCCGTGTTTGACCAGGGTGGCGATGTGCTGGTCGCCGGCGATGTGGACGGCCCTGGCCTGCCGGATGAGTTTCAGCGCGCGGTTGCGGCCTCTCTGGGGCCAGCCGTTCGAATCGAGATCGGCATGGAGGCGGTTGTCGCGCGATCCATGCAGGTGCGCGCCACCGCAGAAGCCGGTTTGCGAGAGCACCGCCTTCATGGCCACGCCGTCGCGTATCCCTGCCCAATCGGCGAGGAACTTTTCCTGGCGTTCGCCCAACAGTTGTAGTCCCGGGGTGTCGATCACCTTCGGATCGTAATTCGAATCGCGGATGTGGTCGGGGCGCGGGCCTTCCATCGGATGGCGGCCGAGCGGGCCGGGTTTGAACTTGCGGTCCTCGATAATGGCGAAATCGATGCCGCCTAACAGGTAGCGCGTGTAATAGACGCCGATGCCCTGCTCGACGGGTGTCGGGTCATGGGGATCCGGCAGGTGGGAGCACTGCTGGCGCTCCACCATTTTGACGTATTCGTGATGGAAAAAGTAGCCGCCGTCGTGGCCGGCCTCGGCTTTGGCGATCTTGCCGCCCTCGCCCCAGAGGTTGCCCTGGCCGATGTCGTGATCGTCGGGAATCGTGACGCACGGGCGCTCGCGGAAGATGTCGCGGAACGCGAGGCCGAACTTGAGCCATGCGGCGGTATGTTGTTTGTGGTCGTAGGATTGGTCGCCGGCGAAGAAAACCAGATCCGGATCCTGATGGTTGATGTTGCGGACGTATTCCGGCCGCAGGCCGCGGTCCTTGTTGGAGTTGCAGGAAAGTGCGGCGACGACAATTTCGTCCTTTTCCGCCGGGTTTTTGCGGATGAGACCCTCAAAGGAAGCGCGCTCGCCGTGGAGCAGGCGGTATTTGGTATCCCTGGTGTCATCCCAATCGGTGATGCGGAAGGTGGCGGACCAGCCGAGGTCGTTGACGTTTTGCCGCGCGATCTCGGTCCATGCGCCGTCCTTGTCGATTTCGAGGCGGACCTCGCGGGTTTCCTCTGGAAAGAGCGGATAGAGCTGCGCGGTAAGCTTGAGGATGCGGTTGTGAACGGTGTAAATGCCGAAGCACACGACCTGTTCTCGCGGCACTTTGAGATCGATGATTGGGCAGACGGAGCGTTTCCACCAATCGTTGACGCAGAGCGAGTCTTCGCCCATGAGAAACGGTGCCTTGACCGGCGCTTCGCCGTGGTCGGCGGGATCAGCGGCCGCACTGGAGGCGGCCAGCGCGAGCAGCAGGAGGATTCTGGATTTTGTTGGGTTCATGATGCGGGTTGGGTCATGGGATGCCATGGCATTCCATGACACTCAGACGGGTGAACGGCAGAAATCAATTCTGATAGGGAAGAATGGGTGAACTCGATCATTCGTCAAGCGGTGAGGCGGGGAACGGGCGGAGACAACCATCTAACAAGCATGGCTTCGCCTCCCGCCTCAATTTTCCCACCACGGGGTTGTTCAGCTGTGGTTGGCGCGCGAGGCACGCAGCCTGCCGGGCTTCGTGCCGTAAACCTTGCGAAACACGCGGTGGAATTGGGACAGCGACTGGAAGCCGGATTCGTAGGCGATCTCGGTGATGCCGCGCCCGCTTTGAAGGATCAAAGCCTTGGCATGTTCGACGCGCACCTGCGTCAGATACTCGCGGAAGGTGAGGCCCGTGGCATGATGGAAGAGGCGTGAAAGGTGGCCCTCGCTCACACCGCAGGCACGCGCCACGGATTTCAGGTTCAGGTCCTCGGTCAAGGCCCGGGCGCGGATGTGGCCGCAGGCTTTCAACACCGCGGGCGGCAGCGTTCCTTCCGCGTCCACCAGTTGGTCGGTCACCTTGAGGGCGAGTTGTCGCGCCGCGAGATGGGCGATCCTTTGGCATGCTTGCAAGACTTCCGATCCCATGACCGGCGAGCGTTCCAGTAGCAAACGAAGCGGTTCCTCATCCATCTGGATGCCGTGATGACGCAGAAGATGGCGTGCCCGTCGCACGGATGGCGGATTCGTCGCTTGCCTGAGGACGCCGCCGAAAATGAAATACCCGGCGGGTATGCCGCTCACCCGCAGCGGCACCGCCGCTTCCTGCAAACCGGCATCACACACTGCGCAGGCGGGTTGCCCGGTCGCGCGTGAAAGCAATCCCTGCCGCAGCCGCGCGCACATCACGCGTCCTTCCGGACTCGCCAGCATCACGGCGCAAATTGGCGAGTTGGCGCAGGAGTCTTCGTCGCCGAGTCCCAGTTCGTCCACCAACGATAGCCGCATGCCACTCAGTTTTTCGAAATCACGCTGAAATTCGCGCAGTTCCGGCAATTGTTTGAGCTTCAAATACAGAGCTTTGCGGATGATTCGCGGCATCGGAAAATTCTCCGGGCACGAATCGCATCTCATGACATCATAAAATGCGAGCAAAAAGGCATGCGCTGCGTCGCCTGTCCCAACGGGATTCCACATGGTCACCGTGCAGCCGGACAAAATGCGAGCCGGCCACCCATCCAGTCCATTCCCACACCGATCATGACCCAAGCCAAACATTGCAAAGCCCTGAGTTTCCCCGTTCCCGCGGAAGCCGCCGATATCCTTGATGCCGCACCCTCCGTGACGGTTGCCACCCGCAGCAGTCAGCTCGTCGAGCTGGCGATGCGCGATTCAGTGGGCGGCTGGCACGAGGTCGCCTACGATGTTCCCGGAATGGGACGGGTGGTGGAAGCGCGCGTCTGCCGGGCGAAAAACGGCATCAACGCCAACTATCTGGAACCCTACATGCGCCGCCGCGATCCGGACTGCATGGTCATCGGCGACGAGTTGCCCACCGACAAGCCGACCTACCACGAGCGATTCGGCGGCGACTTTTCCACGGTGCGCGAGGAGACCTTCGCCTGGCTCAAGCAGCAGGAACTCGCGGTGTTCGCGTTCCACGCGGGCATGGTGGGGAAGGGGACCGACGCGCTGGTCATCGCTCCGGCCAACGCCGGATTCTTCGCGCTGGGGCTCTCTCTCTTGCAGGGGATTCTCGGTCCGGACGAGATTCCGGCAAACTTCTCGCCGCGCGCGGTGATCTACGTCGCCCCGCCGTTCCGCCACACGCA